>CANFOP010000049.1 GCA_947448685.1 Chitinophagaceae bacterium
AAGGAAATGTTTCCATGAATTTGGCAACAGAACGAGCCGTTGAAAAAGTACTGATAATTGTTGTTACGAGTGACAGGGGGTTATGTGGCGGTTATAACAGCAATTTGATTAAATTGACTAAACAAACGATTAAGGATAAATACAGCAGCCAGTTCAATAAAGGGAATGTTCATATTTTGCCTATCGGTAAAAAGGGATATGAGCATTTCAGTAAAATCGGATATAAAGTTATAAATGCATACTGGGACATATTTGCAGACCTTCGTTTTGAGCGCGTGCAATCTGCTGCAAAATATGCAATGGATGCTTTTGCTGCCAAAGAATTTGATGCGGTAGAAATTATTTATAGCGAGTTTAAAAATGCTGCTTCACAGGTTTTTATTGCAGAACCTTTCTTGCCCGTAAAAAAAGTTGAAAACGCAGACAACAAAAAAAAGGCTGATTTTATTTTTGATCCCCAACAGGATATATTGATAGCTGAATTAATGCCTAAGATTCTGAATACCCAACTTTATAAAGCTGTATTGGATGCCAATGCAAGTGAGCATGGCGCACGTATGACAGCTATGGATAAGGCAAGTGATAATGCCAACGAGTTGCTGAAATCGTTGAAAATAAGTTATAATCGCGCTCGTCAGGCAGCTATCACAACGGAATTAACTGAGATTGTGAGTGGTGCAGCCGCCTTGCAAGGATAGTTTGATCAATATTGCATGGCAACTTGAATAATCAGTATTGAAGATTGTTTCATTTTTACAATTTAAACAACTATTGACCTAACAGACAACACATGGAAATTTCTCAAATTATACCACATATTGAAGCATTGATCTTTGCAAGCGACAAAGCCCTATCATCTGAAGAGATAAACGAATTAATAAACAATGCATTGGGTTTCATTGAGGATAGAGCAAGTGTAGAGCAAATCGAATCGGCCATTGAAGGAATCAGAGAAAAATACGAGACAGAGTTTTATGCATTTGAACTTAAGCAAAGTGGCGGCGGTTGGCAATTTCTTACCAAGCCTGCATTCCATAAGACAGTAGCATTATTGAACGGTGATAAATTTCTAAAACGACTCTCTTCTGCAGCAATGGAAACACTTGCTATTATTGCTTATAAACAACCCATTACTAAAAGTGAAATAGAATCAATCAGAGGGGTGAATTGCGATTATGCTGTTCAGAAACTCTTGGAAAAAGATTTAATCATCATCTCAGGACGTAATGAAGAAGCAGTTGGGAAGCCATTGATATACGCTACATCAAAATCTTTCATGGATTATTTTGGAATCAATAATGCAAGTGAATTGCCTAAGATAAACGAGGTGCTGATGGAAGAGTTGGTGAAAGCGACCATAATGAATCCTGCTGAAGAAGATCAAACTGGTCTGAATGAAAAGGAAGAAGTGATAATGGAGAATAATGAAAATAATGCTGATTCAACTTCTACTTTGCCTGAACAAGATTTTTCTGCAAATGAAAGTAAACAAGAAGAAGATGTGTAGCTTTTTTGTGCTGCCAATCAAAGATAGGCTTACAAAAGGCTAAAAATTTGTTGAATTGAGAACAAAAAAGTTAACTTCAATTCAATTCAATCATACTTTTAAGATGTTTAACCGTCAAACAAAAACATCATGAAGTATTTTACGAATCATAATACAAATAACAACTTCGAAATGAAACTTTTCAAATTTATTGTGTATACGCTTCTCGTTACGATATTATTTTCGTGTACCAAGAACAACAATATATCTTCTCCCCAAATAAACCACGACTCTTCATACATATTGACACAAGACTCCTTTTTCATTTTGACAAGTGTAACAGATGCAGGTGGGTTGACATTGAAATTCGATTATGATGCTACCAACAAACGATTGAGTAGTTGGTCGAAAACTTATTCCAGTTACAATTATGATTCAACAAAAGTATTTTATGACGGCAATGGAAAAGTGCTTTCATTAGTAGGAAAAAATACCACCAGTACACCTTTTAACGTTATTCCAAATGTTTTTGAATATGATTCACAAAACAGGGTTTCAAAAGTGTATCATAAGTTTCAATATTCCACAAACGAGTCTTATGTATATATGACTTCGGTTACATTTCCGTTAGATTACTACCGAGAGATTGAATCTTACGACTCATTGAACTATGACATTCTCAATAGGGTCATTTCTGTATATAATTTTTCTACACAGTTTGACCAGACAAATACTGCATATACAGTCAATGATTCTTACAAATTAATCTCTTATTTAACTTCCAACGATAGTTTGCCAGATCAAATTAAAACATATACAAGGAATAGCAGTGGAGGATTTAGCGAAGCAATTCTAAATCTCAGCACCTACAACAATAAGGTTAATCCTTACTACAATTTATTCAAAAAGTTCAGTTTAATGGGGGTTGATAATTTTTCAAGAATTACAACACCTACATTTTTACCTTATTACTATTATGGTTATAAATCGAATGCCGATTTAACAGGTATTCCTTATTTGAGTACTAATCTGGGTTTGACCTATACCTATAATGCAGATAGCCTGGTTTCACAATGTATAAAGGGACAAGATGCAACAAGTTGGGTTAGATTCGCGTATAGGAAGTTAAAAAAATAAACTTTTCTCTCTAAAGGGCTAATGTGAAAAATACGGTGGATAAAACCAAGAGTGAATCAAAAATGGTTTTCTCAGCTTCTCATCACTTTTATCGAATCTAATGAATCAACCACACGGGTATCGTAACTGTTGCATTTGTTTTATTTCGATTTTGAAAAGAAATCAAATAAAATATCAAGTGATTACTTCACCACAAACACTCTATTAGCTATTTTGGCTACAACCAATATTTTGTTTTTCAGCAACACTGCCATCTGCGTTGTCTTATAGTTAAAAAGCTTTCTTACTTCTTTCAAAGGTGCCCATTCGTCGCAAAATGATTTCATTGTAAAATAATTTGGTTAGTAATGACTTAATTTAGTCATTGCATAAAATCAGCAGGAAGCAGTTTCCAAGAATATATTATTTAGAGTTTATTTTTTTATGATTATATCTTTAAAACTAAATCATCTAAACCTATCAATCTATCAAAATTCGAAAGGTATTTATTATAGTTATTCCATGAAAAAATAAACCTGTTTCTATTTTATCAATTTTATTGTAAATTTAAAAATATATAAGTGTTACATCATCAAAAGAATCAATAATATTAGCCTTTACTTCGTCTCATTTTTGTAAATTGCACGTCCATTAATAAATATAAAATTCTAATTTATTTAAAACCATCTTATATGAATTTTGATAAATTAGAATTGGGAGATATCGACAAATAAAAAATCATGGCAAAAGATTTACGCAAACAAGAAGCATTAGAATATCATTCCAAAGGAAGACCCGGTAAAATTGAAGTCATCCCATCTAAAGAAGCCAAAACCCAGCGCGATTTATCTTTGGCATACTCTCCGGGAGTGGCCGAGCCCTGTAAGGAAATTGCTGCCAATCCTGACGACGTGTACAAATATACTGCTAAGGGAAATCTTGTGGGAGTAATCAGCAACGGTTCTGCTGTATTAGGTTTGGGAAATATAGGACCTGCTGCAGGTAAGCCTGTAATGGAAGGAAAAGGAGTGTTATTTAAAATATTTGCAGATATTGACGTATTCGATATTGAAATTGACGAAAGTGATCCCAAAAAATTTGTAGAAATCGTAAAATCTCTGGAACCTACTTTTGGCGGAATCAATCTGGAAGACATTAAAGCACCGGAATGTTTTTACATTGAACAGGAACTGAAAAAACAATGCAATATTCCGGTAATGCATGATGATCAGCATGGAACTGCCATCATTTCCGCAGCTGCCCTTTTAAATGCACTGGAGATTCAAAAAAAGAAAATTGACAAGGTAAGAATAGTTGTAAATGGAGCAGGTGCCGCAGCTATGGCTTGTATAAAACTGTATGAATCACTTGGCGCAAAGCCATCTAATTTCATGCTGTTTGACCGAAAGGGAGTTTTATACAAAGGAAGACCTGATATAGAGGATTTTAAGCAGCCATTCAGTGTGGATGCAAAATTCAAAGACTATAATTTGGCAAAAGCTTTGAAAGATGCGGATGTTTTTGTTGGATTAAGCGTTGGAAATGTGGTGACTCCTGATATGGTTAAATCAATGGCTAAAAATCCGATTGTGTTTGCCATGGCAAATCCTGATCCTGAAATAACATATGACCTTGCCATGAGCGCAAGAAAAGATGTTATCATGGCAACCGGAAGAAGTGATTATCCCAATCAGGTAAACAATGTTTTAGGTTTCCCATATATTTTTCGCGGAGCCTTGGATGTAAGGGCCAAACAAATCAATGAGCCAATGAAACTGGCAGCGGTAAAGGCTTTGGCAGAACTGGCGAAAACCCCGGTTCCTGATATTGTAAATCTTGCCTATAACGAAAAAACGATTTCTTTCGGTCCTACTTATATCATTCCAAAACCTGTTGACCCAAGGCTATTATCCACAGTAGCCCCTGCAGTTGCAAAAGCGGCTATGGAAAGCGGTGTAGCCAGAATCAATATAACTAACTGGGACGCCTATGCGATAGAATTGAACAAGAGGCTGGGCCTTGACAATCAGTTGAGTCGTGTGCTTGGCAACAAAGCAAGAAGCAATCCTAAACGAATTCTTTTTGCTGATGCTGAAAACGCCAAAATTTTAAAAGCAGCACAACTGGTATTCGATGAAAAAGTAGGGTATCCGATTTTACTGGGGAATGAGAAGAAAATCAAAGAAATTGCGCTGGCAAATTCTGTGGATATAGAAGATATGCCTATCATTGATCCAAAATCTGATGAACAGGAAGATGTCAGAAAAGAGTTTGGGGAATTGTTTTTTACAAAGAGACAAAGGAAGGGAATCAATCGTTATGAAGCACTGAAAATGATGAAAGAAAGAAATCACTTTGGCTGCATGATGGTTGAAACAGGGGAGGCTGACTGTATGATTAGTGGATTAAGCAGAAATTATCCTGATACCATTCGACCTGCCTTGCATATCATTGGGATGGAAGAAGGGGTAAAAAAAATAACAGGGATGTACTTGTTGTTTACCAAAAGAGGTCCGCTTTTTCTCGCAGACACCACTGTTAATTTCAATCCTACAGCGGAAGAACTCGCAGAAATTACTTTGCTAGTAGCAAAAGAGGTTAAGCAGTTCAATATCGTTCCGAAAATCGCTATGCTTTCTTATTCAAACTTTGGCAGCAGTAATTCTCCTGAAGCCAATGTAATGAGGAAAGCAAGAGAAATCGTAAAAGCCAAAAGCCCCAATCTGATTTGTGATGGTGAAATACAGGGCATTCTGGCTTTCAATAAAGAAATTCTAAAAGAAAACTATCCTTTCACTGAATTATTGGAAGGAGAAGTAAACACGCTTATTTTTCCAAATCTGTCAGCAGGAAACATTGCATTAAACTTGTTGCAGGAAATTGGCGGAGCAGACAGCATAGGACCCATTTTACTTGGATTGAAAAAACCCGTACATGTACTTCAACTTGGAAGTTCCATCAGGTCTATCTTCAATATGGCTGTCATTGCTGTTGTAGATGCTCAATCTAAAAATAAAACGAATATTCAGGAAGTTGTCAAAAAAAGTAAATGGTGGAAGAGAAAACCAAAAAGCACATCATCAGATTCATAAACTTACTTGTAACTAAACAATGAATTTTTTCACACATTTTGGCAGGTATATTTTGATGTTGAAAGGTATGTTCAGCAAACCTGAAAATCCTTCATTATACTGGAAGGAGTTCATGCATCAGTGCTCTGAAATTGGAATTGGGTCTTTAGGAATTGTTTGTATCATTTCAATATTCATGGGTGCTGTAAGTGCTGTCCAAACTGCTTATCAGATTGTCAACCCTTTTATTTCAAAATCAATTATTTCTCAAATTGTTAGAGATACGGTAATACTTGAATTTGCACCAACGCTTATTTGTATTGTATTGGCTGGTGTTATTGGCAGTAAAATTGCCAGTGAATTGGGCAATATGAGAGTTAGTGAACAAATCGACGCTTTGGAAATCATGGGAATCAATACCAAAACATATTTGGTACTTCCTAAAATTGCAGCAGCCATAACAACTATTCCCATGCTTGTGGTTATTGCAATGGTGCTTGGAATTTATGGGGGTAGATTAACAGTATCGCTTTCCGGAATTCTTACATCCGACAGTTATGACAGAGGATTAAAAGAAGCGTTTGTTTCTTACAATGTTTTCTTTGCTCTGATAAAGGCTTATACATTTGCATTTATTATCAGTTCCATACCTGCTTACTATGGGTACTATGTAAAAGGCGGCTCACTTGAAATTGGAAGAAGCAGTACCACTTCTGTAGTCGTTAGTTGTGTGGTGATTTTATTGGCTGATTATATATTGGCCGCATTATTATTATAATCTCAGACAGAACAATGATTGAATTCAAGAACATAACTAAACGCTTTGGAGATAAAATTGTACTCAATGATGTCAGCCATGTGTTGCAAACGGGTAAAACCAATTTGATTATTGGTACAAGTGGAAGCGGTAAAACCGTATTGCAAAAATGTTTGGTTGGATTGTTCGAACCCGATGAAGGCGAAATTATTTATGATGGCATAAGTTTCACCAACATGAGTGAAGATGATAGAAAAATGTTGCGTCAGCAAATAGGAATGCTGTTTCAGGGATCTGCATTGTTTGACAGTATGACTGTGGAGGATAATGTAAAATTCCCTCTTGATATGTTTACAAAAGAATCCACTGCTGCAAAACTGAAACGAGTTAACGAAGTCCTTGAAAGAGTAAATTTGATCGGAAGCAACAATAAGTTTCCTTCGGAAATAAGCGGCGGTATGAAAAAAAGAGTGGGTATTGCAAGGGCAATTGTATTGAATCCGAAATTTTTATTTTGTGATGAACCCAATTCTGGTTTAGATCCGCAAACTTCCATGCTGATAGATAAACTTATTTTTGATATTACTCATGAATATAAAATGACAACCATCATTAATACACACGATATGAATAGTGTGATGGAAATAGGAGATAATATCCTTTATTTGAAAGATGGAAAAAAAGAATGGACTGGAAATAGTGAAGACATCATTTTTTCAGACAATAAAAATCTGAACAACTTCATTTTTGCTTCGGAATTTTTACAGGGAGCAAAACAATTGAGGATGATGGAGGGGAAAAAATAAATCCAACAAAGTGAAGTATAGTGTAATATGTTTTTGAATCCTATACATCTGACACCTAACTATTTAAACAATGATTTATTCCCTTACCTTTGCAAAAATTTCATTCTCTTATTTATACTAATTTAATATATGTCAGTACTAGTAAACAAAGAATCAAAAGTAATAGTTCAGGGATTTACCGGAACAGAAGGAACATTCCATGCCACCCAAATGATTGAGTATGGTACGAATCTTGTTGGTGGTGTTACTCCAGGAAAAGGAGGAACCACCCATTTGGAAAGACCTGTGTTTAATACAGTTGCTGATGCCGTAAAGTCGGCAGGTGCTAATGTAAGTATAATTTTTGTCCCACCTGCTTTTGCTGCAGATGCTAT
Organism: Chitinophagaceae bacterium; assembly: GCA_947448685.1. Lineage (GTDB taxonomy): Bacteria > Bacteroidota > Bacteroidia > Chitinophagales > Chitinophagaceae > Ferruginibacter. The sequence continues at coordinate 7,611 of CANFOP010000049.1, forward strand.
CATGGAAGCAGCTGATGCCGGTGTTGCTTTGGTAGTTTGTATTACTGAAGGTATTCCTGTCCAGGACATGGTAAAAGTGAAAAATTATTTGAGCGGAACCAACACTCGTTTGATTGGCCCTAACTGTCCTGGCGTTATCACTGCTGAAGAATGTAAAGTAGGCATCATGCCTGGTTTTATATTTAAAAAAGGAAGAATTGGTATCGTTTCTAAATCAGGAACACTCACTTATGAAGCGGCTGATCAGGTTGCTAAAGCCGGATTAGGAATATCAACTGCCATTGGTATTGGAGGAGATCCTATCATTGGTACCACTACTAAGGAAGCGGTAGAATTATTGATGAATGACAATGAAACCGACGCTATCGTTATGATTGGAGAAATAGGTGGAGGAATGGAGGCTGAGGCAGCAAGATATATTCAATCAACCGGAAATAAAAAACCTGTTGTAGGGTTTATTGCCGGACAAACGGCTCCTCCCGGAAGAAGAATGGGACATGCGGGTGCAATCGTAGGTGGTGCAGATGATACAGCCGCTGCGAAAATGAAAATTATGGCTGAATGTGGCATTCATGTTGTGGCAAGCCCCGCAGACATTGGAAAGACAATGGCTGAGGCGCTGAAAAAATAGAAATTCATTGGGCTGCTACATACTTTCTGATTGTATATACAGTATTAACAATTGATGTAGAATGTCAAGTCTAAAAAACTATTTTTAATAGTCATTTAGCAATTTTGGACTTTGATTCAATTGAATAAAAAAATTACTCTCCAAAAATAGCCCAAGAGCAAAAAGGGTGCAATGGGCTTCTGTATAATTTTACACAATTCAAACCAAAAACTTCATCAAGAGCCGTTGTCTCTCCCGGGAAAGTTTTACAATTTAATTCATCAAAGGCTATAACAGAACCTTTAGTGAGTCTGCTTTTTATCTTTGATAAAACAATTTTGGTTGGCTCATATAAATCCATGTCAAAAATCGCCAATGAAATAATAGCATGTGGATTAGCTTCTAACCAATTGTCAATGGTATTTATTGCATTCCCTTTGATTAATTCGAATTTTTTTATGTGCGGATTAGGTGGAAAAGTTTCGATCAACTCAAGAATAGAGTTTAATTTTTCTTCGTAATTGTTCAAAGTAGCCAAATCTCCCACTTCATAACCTTTTCCATCTTTCTCGTGAATTGAAGGGAATCCTTCAAATGTATCAAATCCATAAATGGTTCTACTGTGATTAAAGGGCTCGTGAATACTTCTTAGATTTATCAATTGAGTTAATGTTGATCCCCATTGAACTCCAAATTCACAAATAACTCCAGGCGTGTTTACTATTAACTTATATAGTTCATTCAAATATAAAATTCTCGATGTGGAAGTAATGTTGTGACAAAGTAAACTGTGTTTATTCCAGCCTAAATTACCAAAATGAGGCAATAATTCTATATTATGATTGTATAACTTATCAAGAGCTTCTATGCTTTGATTATTTTTAAAATTGACAATGTTTTTTTTCATTTTGAAACTTTATTTTTTTAGTAAGGCCATCTTTAGTAACCATTAAGTAATTAAAGGTAACAAATTAATCACATTAGATTTACTATGTTTAATATATGTAATAAAGTTACATGTTTTATAAATAGTCTAATTGAACTACAAGAATAATACACATTCTTGGTTATTCGCACAATAAAACTATGATTCTTTTTTCAATAGGTATTTTTTTGTTGATGTACTATTATGTATTTTGGAAAAACGCTCATAAAGATGAATTGGAAACCATGTAATGTTACTGTAGAAAGGTAGGTTTTCTTTAGCTTATATTTGCAGAATAGAATTTTTAATTTACAATTTTGATTTTTTATTATCATGTTCAGATCACACACCTGCGGGGAATTAAGAATACAAGATGTCAACAAATCCGTTACTTTATCGGGTTGGGTTCAGACAGTCAGAAAATTTGGAAGTATTACATTCATAGATCTAAGAGATCGCTATGGAATAACCCAATTATTATTTTCTGAAACCCTGAATGAAAAATTGGAAGCAAATCCGCTTGGAAGAGAATTTGTGTTGCAGGCAAATGGTGTGGTACACGAAAGAAGCAATAAAAACCACAACATTCCTACCGGTGAAATTGAAATTTTTGTAACCGATTTCAATATTCTCAACAAGTCTATCACTCCGCCATTTACAATTCAGGATGATACAGATGGGGGTGATGATTTAAGAATGAAATATAGATTTCTGGACTTGAGAAGACAACCTGTAAAGAATAATCTTGAGCTAAGGTATGCAGTAGGAAGAAGTACTCGAAACTACCTTCATGAGCATAACTTCATGGATATTGAAACTCCTTTTCTCATCAAATCAACTCCCGAGGGCGCAAGGGATTTTGTTGTTCCGAGTAGAATGAATCCCGGACAATTCTATGCCCTTCCTCAATCACCGCAAACGTTCAAACAATTACTGATGGTAAGCGGGTATGACCGTTATTATCAAATTGTAAAATGCTTCAGAGATGAAGACCTGCGTGCAGACAGGCAACCTGAATTTACGCAGATTGACTGTGAAATGGCTTTTGTAGAGCAAGAAGATATTTTAAATATGTTTGAAAATTTGATTAAAAGGATTTTTAAAGATGTTAAAAACATAGATTACAATGATGCTGTTGAAAGAATGACCTGGGAGCATGCCATGTGGACCTACGGAAATGATAAGCCCGATATCAGATTTGATATGAATTTGTGTAATCTGAAATTCCCTGCTCATACTTTTCCTAGTCAAAAAGATATTTCTTCTTTAATCAATGGAAATGATTTTAAAGTTTTTGATGAAGCAGAAACCGTTATTGCCATAGCAGCACCTGGCTGTAGTGAATATACCCGAAAGCAAACCGACGAACTAACGGAGTGGGTTAAACGTCCACAAATTGGAATGAAAGGATTGGTATACATAAAATGCAATATTGATGGAACATTTAAGAGCAGTATAGATAAATTCTATTCAGAAGAAAAATTGAAAAATATTGCAAATGCAGTAAATGCTAAAGCAGGAGATCTTATTTTCATATTGGCAGGTGCTGAGGAAAGAACCAGAAAAGCCGCCAGTGAATTGAGACTTTATCTTGGTCAGCAATTGGGTTTACGCAAGCCTGATGAATTTAAACTGCTATGGGTATTGGATTTCCCATTGTTTGAATATGCTGAAGAAGAAAATCGATGGGTGGCAAGACATCATCCCTTTACTTCGCCCAAACCTTCAGACATCCATACAATGATCAATAACAATCCTGTTATTGAAAATCCGACAGAATATCTAAAACATCCTTATGCAAATATCAAAGCAAACGCCTACGATATGGTGCTGAATGGAAATGAAATCGGTGGAGGAAGTATAAGAATCTATCAGAAAGAATTACAGCAAAAAATGTTCGCTGCATTGGGAATGGATGAAGAAGAGCAACATCATAAATTTGGATTTTTATTGGGCGCATTTGAATATGGTGCTCCTCCTCATGGAGGCATTGCATTTGGATTTGACAGGCTTTGCTCAATATTGGGTGGCAGCGAAAGCATTAGAGACTTTATCGCCTTTCCAAAAAACAACAGTGGAAGAGATGTCATGATTGATGCTCCATCTTCCATCGATAAAAAGCAATTTGAAGAATTGCAGATTAAGTTGGATATTAAAGCTTAATAAATTTCAGGTGGACTGAATTCTATTAAGAAAGGTTATTTCTACTTTTATTTTTCAAGTAAAAATAGAAATGAATCTATGGCAAATACTTATTCTCAAATACTCATCCATGTTATCTTCGCAGTCAAAGGAAGAGCCAAACTCATTGACAAAAGTTGGAGAAAGGACTTACACAAGTATATTTCAGGGATAATAACTTCAAAGGGGCAAAAGTCGATAATCGTTAACGGAGTTGATGATCATATTCATTGTTTTATTGGACTGAAACCATCAATTTGTTTATCTGATTTGATTAGAGATCTTAAAAACAACTCTTCAAAATTCATCAACGAAAATCAATTAGTTAAGGGTAAGTTTCAATGGCAGGAAGGTTTTGGGGCTTTCTCTTATCCAACCTCTGAGGTCAAAAATGTTTATAATTACATTTTGAATCAGGAAGAGCATCACAAAAAGTCCAACTTCAAAAAAGAGTATATCGAATTGCTGGAAAAATTTGAGGTTGAGTATAAGGAAGATTATCTTTTTGAGTTTGTAGAGTAATTTCACCCCTCAGGGATTTGTTTGCTGTATATTGTTTGTAGAGTAATGTCACCCCTCTGGGGTTATATATGTTACTTAATACCCTCAGAGTAATTTTAATTTCATCCCTTCGGGATTTCAAGAAAAGAGTATATTTAAATTTAACCCAATCTGTTACAAACCCAAGTGGGGTGAAAATATTCTTCCATTATAAAATCAATCATCCACAAAACTCCGTAGGCATGATATTATTCAACAAAAAAAGAACAACAGACAAACTCCGTAGGAGTGAAATTGTAAGAGAGCAATTATTCTTTCATTTCAAAATCAATCATCCACAAAACCCCGTAGGCATG
>CANFOP010000050.1 GCA_947448685.1 Chitinophagaceae bacterium
CTAATGGTATCGGACAAACAGTCATCAGTCCAAAAGGAACCAAGATTGTAATTGATAGTAGTAAATGGAAAATATCGGGCAATAATGTTTACAACAAAAATGTCGGAAACATTGGAGTTGGCACAAGTAATCCTACTGCACAATTGCATACAACAGGCGATGTAAGGTTTGAAGGCATAGGCATCAATACAGTTAATACAAAATTATTAACTGCCGATGGTTCTGGAAACATTTCTACAAGACTATTATCAAATCTACTATCGGGTAGTGCAATAACTTCTATTAACGGGCTAACAAATTCTTTACAAACATTTGGAACAGGCACAACTGGTTCTGATTTCAATATTAGTTCAACTACTTCATCTCATTCTTTTAATTTACCTACAGCATCCGCTACAACAAGAGGAGCATTATCATCTTCTGATTGGACAGTTTTTAATGCAAAGGAAAATGCACTGACATTTTCAAATGGATTAACGAGAAGCGTCAATACAATTTCTGTAAATTCAAGCCAAAACATTAATACATTAACCAACCTTACTTCAAATGGATTAATAAAAACTTCAGGAGGCACAGGTGCTTTATCCATTGGAACAGCAGGAAGTGATTATTCAGGTGGAACGTCCTTGTTGGGAACAGGAATTTTGAAATCAACGACAGGTACAGGTGTCCTGTCTATTGCTGTTGCCAATGACTTCCCCATATTAAATCAAAATACTACTGGCAACGCTGCAACAGTCACCACCAATGCAAATCTTACAGGACCAATAACTTCAGTAGGCAATGCGACATCCATTACAGCCAATGCTGTTATCAATTCAATGTTATCACAAACTCCCTCGCAAATTTTTAAGGGTCGTACTACAGCAGGTAATGGCAATGTAGAAGATTTGACTTCCACTCAAGCAACTGCTATACTTAATGTTTTTAGTCCTACACTAAAAGGGCTTACTCCATCAAGCGGAGGAGGCACAACAAATTTTCTTCGTGCAGATGGCATATGGGCTACTCCTGCCAACAGCGGGTCAGTAAGTTCCATTTTCATCGAAGATGCAAATGGTTTAGGGGGTGTAGTAACAAATCCAACTACCACTCCGAGTGTTGCATTATATACCAATGTAAACGGAATGGTTATCGGAGATGGGACTGGATTTTTATCTGCGTCCCAAGGCATAGATTATTCAAATGGAACAGCAAACTTAGGAACAGGAATTTTGAAATCAACAACAGGTACAGGAGATTTATCAATAGCCATTGCTAATGACTTTCCGATTCTAAATCAAAATACAACTGGTAATGCCAATACAGCCACTACTTCAACAAATGGAACTGTTACAGATGATATTCTAACAAATGCTTCCACCAGAATATTATGGGCTACTGGAACAGGCAGTCAATCCATTAAATCTTCAAGCACTAAGTTGACCTTTAATCCATCTTCAGGAACACTTACATCAAGTTTATTCAGTGGGTCAGGTGCAGGACTTACAAATATCTCAAATAATGCGACAACGGCCACGCCCACTAATAATCCTTCAACTATTGTTAGTCGTGATGCATCAGGAAATTTTTCAGCAGGAATTATTTCTGCAACTTCATTTAACGGAGCATTTAATGGAACAGCTTCAACAGTAATTACAAATGCAAATTTAACCGGACCAATAACTTCTGTTGGCAATGCAACTGCCATTGGCACTAACGTCATCACAAACGCTATGCTGTCACAAGTAAACAGCCAAGTATTTTTGGGAAGAGCAACAGCAGGAACAGGTAATGTAGAGGACCTAACTGTAAGTCAAGCAAAAAGTTTGCTTAATATATCAGGTAATAATACAGGCGATCAAACAATTTCATTAACTGGAGATATTACCGGATCTGGTTCAAGTAGTTTTAACACATCTATAAATTCAGGAGCTGTGAGTTACTCGAAAATTCAAAATATATCAGCATCAAATAAAGTTTTAGGAAGAATTTCTTCAGGGGCGGGAAGTGTGGAAGAAATTAATACAACCGGAACAGGTAATGTAGTGAGAAGTAATTCACCCACTCTATTAAATCCTATTGGAATTGTCAAATCAGATATTGGCTTGGGGAATGTAGATAATACAAGCGACCTGGAGAAGCCAGTCAGTACACTAACACAATCCGCTTTAGACCTTAAAATAAATTTATCTGAAAAAGGAGCAAACAACGGCATTGCTTCTCTTGACGCAGGCGGCAAGGTACTTTCTTCCCAGTTACCGGTAGGTTCACAAGTTTATAAAGGAACATGGAATGTGTCTACCAACACGCCAACTTTATCAGACGGAATAGGAACTGCAGGTTGGACTTACCGAGTTACTGTAGGAGGCTCCATCAATTTAGGCTCAGGTTCAATAAATTTTTCAGTAGGTGATGATGCGATTTATAACGGCATAGTTTGGCAAAGAAATCCAAGTTCTTCCGCAGTAATTTCCGTAAATAGCCAAACAGGATCAGTTGTACTTACAAGTGATAATATCAATGAAGGAACATCCAATAAATATTTTACAGAGAGTCGTTCTAGAAATGCATTATCAGTCAGTTCACCAATAAACTACAATTCTTCAACAGGCTTATTTTCTCTACCTCAAGCCAGTACATCATCAAATGGATATATAAGTTCATCAGATTGGAATATGTTTAATAACAAACAAGCAGCCGGAAATTACATAACTAATTTATTTGGTGACATCTTAGCGAATGGCCCAGGCAACGTTTCTTCATCAATTGCACCCAATGCTGTCACTTATGGTAAAATGCAGGCAATGACTTCAAACAAATTACTTGGTTCGGGATTATCAGGCACAGCAGTTACTGAAATATCATTAGGTACAGGATTAACTTTTTCCGGAAATACACTTAATGCTTCAAATTCGGGAGGAACTTTAACCAATATTTCTATTGTTGCAGCCAATGGATTCAATGGCAACATTGAAAATGCAAATACAAATCCTGTAATAACATTATCGACATCTGCAGCAGGAATGCTTAAAGGCTCTTCAGGTGCACTCACTGCTGCAATTGAAGGCAGTGATTATAGTGCTGGGACGGCAACACTTAGTTCGGGAATTTTAAAAACCACCAACGGAACCGGAGCATTAAGTATTGCAAATGCATCAGATTTTCCCATATTAAATCAAAATACTACTGGTAATGCTGCGACAGTAACTACCAATGCAAATCTTACAGGGCCTGTAACTTCATCAGGAAATACCACCAGTATTTCTCCAAACGTTTTGACAAATGCAATGCTTTCTCAAATTCCAACACAGATTTTCAAAGGAAGAACATCAACAGGCACTGGCAATGTGGAAGATCTTACTCCCACTCAAGCTACTGCAATGCTGAATAATTTCACTGCAACAACAAAAGGATTAGTGCCTGCTAGTGGTGGAGGAACAAGTACTTATTTAAGAGCAGATGGAACATTTGCTGTGCCCTCAGGAACCGCCTATCGAACACTGGTTACCACAACATCAGATGTAATCAATAACAATGCAGTAGCAAATACGTTAGCAGATGTAACAGGCTTGTTTTTTAATGTTGTTGCCGGGACCACCTATCGATTTTATGCAATGATTCCTTATACCAGTGCTGCTACCAATACAGGTAGCCGATGGACCATTAATGCCCCTGCCACTTCTTTGTTGAATTATACAAGCAGGTATACGCTTTCTTCAACTTCTCAAACGGTGAATTTTGCCAATGCCATCAACCAGCCTTCATCATGTAGCAACACTTCTACTACAAATGCAAACTTAGCCATCATTGAAGGTATTATTAAACCTTCTGCAAATGGAATAGTTCAAATAAGATTTGCCAGCGAGATTTCAAATTCTGCTATTACTGCAAAAGCAGGTGCTACGCTAGAATATTGGTAAAATAACTCGTCCACCATTTAAATGGTGGACGAGCATGAAAAAAAATAATACCTCAATATTTTCAGGTCTTATAACGCGATTAAGTTCAATTATTACTGAATTATTAATAATTATAATTTTTGAAGAAAAAATATCTAACCAAATACGAATCAATTTATTGAACTGGTTGCTTGCCTATCAAGCAGTTTTGAGGACATAAAAAAAGAGGATTCTCAAAATTTGATTGAAAAATCCTCTTTAGTACTCGGGATGGGAGTTGAACCCACACTCGCATTGCTGCGAACAGGATTTTAAGTCCTGCGTGTCTACCAGTTCCACCACCCGAGTGACACTATTTTTATTTTTTTCTTTTACTAAGAAGCGAATCAACCAAATGACAATTAAATCATGTGGTTATTTCAACTACCAAATATTGAAAAAAAATCCCGTCATGAAATTTATTCGTGACGGGAAAAATTTCTGAGCGGAAGACCGGGCTCGAACCGGCCACCCCGACCTTGGCAAGGTCGTGCTCTACCAAATGAGCTACTTCCGCAGAATGTTTAAGAACTTTTTTAAGGACTGCAAAACTAGTGTTCTCCGTCCAAAAAAACAAAAATTATTATTTATAACTTGGGTTGTAAAGTGTATTTTCAGGTACGTTTACTTCAGGCTTACCCTTATACCTGTTTGAATACAAACTATAACATCCACCCAACACAAATGCCAAGATCACAAACACCTGGCAAAACCAGATAAAACGAGAAGAAGATACCCAATTATGGGTAAAATCCTTGTGTGTATTGTCTATTATTTCCTTCTGCATTTTTTTTATTTATGGGTGCAAAAATAAGGGCTTATTTGATAATAATAATATTATTACCGAATAATTTCAGAAAATGTTTTTCTTTTTTTAATGAAATATTGCCAAATGATACTCCCCGAATAAATTCCGGAAAGCTGTCTATTTGATTTATCAAACTTTATATTTTTTTTCTTTTCAAAAAAAATCCATTTTATAAATGAAAAATGGGCATTAGCTATAGCTACCCATCCTCCGGTATCACCTTTCATTAACCCTCTGTACGCTGCCAATGCATCCAATAAAAAACGAATTGGAATGATAAGCAAAGCTTTTGAAAAAGATAGATTTTTGGCCAACATGATTAGATTATTCCTGAAATTCAAAAACACCTTTTTACTGTTTCCTTTGGGAAGGGTACCCCCTCCAACGTGGTACACAATAGATTTTGGCTCTACAAATATTTTATACCCATGCAACTGCATCCTCCAGCACAAATCTATTTCCTCCTGATGTGCAAAAAAATATTCATCCAATCCGCCTAACTCATGATAAACTTTTGATCTTACAAACATCGCTGCTCCGGTTGCCCAAAAACAAGGAATAGCATCATCGTATTGACCATGATCCTGCTCGCATTCATCAAAAACCCTTCCTCTCGTAAACGGATATCCGAACTTATCAATCCAACCACCCGAAGCCCCTGCATATTCAAACTCTTTTTTATTATCATAAGAAAGCAACTTAGGCTGACACGCTGCGATTGAAGGATTTTTTTCCATCAAACTTATAATTGGCTCAATCCAACCAGGAGTTACTTCCACATCACTATTAAGTAATACATAATAATCACTTTCGATTTGCTGTAAAGCCAAATTATATCCTTTTGCAAATCCTTCGTTTCCGGGATTTTCTATAATCCTTATTTGTGGATACTTCTCCCGCAAAAAAATCAATGAATCATCTGTAGACGCATTATCTGCAACTATAATTTTCTGATTGGGATAAGTAGCCGACAACACCATTGGCAAGAACTTTTCAAGAAATGCTCTCCCATTCCAATTTAAAATCACAATTGCTATAGATGGATTATGCATGTATTTTATGGTTAAAGTATTCGGTTAGAAACAAAAAAATACTTAAAGGATTGTTTACACAAACTTACATTATTTAAATGCTTATTCTTTACTTTTACTCATGTTTTCTTCATTATTAAATTGGCGAACAGGATTGGCGGTGATTGCTATTGCAATCGTGTCGGGAACTATTTTCTATTCGAATTTTATTTCAAATAAAATTGCAGCAGATGAAAAACAAAAAGTAGAACAATGGTTGCAGGCTGCTACTGAAATAAATAATACCACTTCGGGTTCTACAGATCTTGCTGGAAAAATTCTCACGGAAAACAGCATAGGAATTCCCATGATAACTGTAACTGAAACTGACAGCATATTAGACCACTACAATTTAAACGCAAACAAAATAAAACACGACAAAAAATATTTACATAAAAAACTAGAGGAATTCAAGCATACTTATCCTCCCATTATATGGAAGAATCCAATGAATCCTAATCAAACGAATTTGGTATACTACGGAGAATCTGATTTGCTTATACAAATACGATACTTTCCTATTGTTCAATTGATCATTGTAGCACTTTTTATTTTTGTAACATTAATTGCCATCAACACTCAACATAAGAGCACTCAAAATCAAGTTTGGGCCGGCATGGCTAAAGAAACAGCCCATCAATTAGGAACGCCCATTACTTCATTGCAAGGTTGGATAGAAATGCTTAAGGACAAACAAGTAAATGAAAAAATAATTTCAGAAATCAGCAAGGATGTTGAAAGATTAAAATTAGTTAGTGATCGATTTGGCAAGATTGGAAGTTCACCTCAATTAGTGGCCACAAATCTTGTACAACAAATTAATGTAATGGTTCAGTATATAAAAAAACGTTCCAATGAGGCTGTTCATTTCTCTGTGAATTCCAATGAAAATGAAATTATGGGAATGATCAACGCTCCATTATTTGATTGGGTGATAGAAAATTTATTAAAAAACGCATTGGATGCAATTGATGGAAAAGGAAAGATAGAAGTTATCGTAAAAAACGAAAAAAGCAATATAATAATTGATGTAAGAGATTCAGGTAAGGGCATCAGCAAATCCAATATAAACAAGGTTTTCAAGCCAGGTTTTACTACAAAAAAACGCGGTTGGGGATTGGGTCTTTCATTGAGTAAAAGAATTATAGAACAATACCACCAGGGATCCATTTTTGTGAAATCCAGTGAATATGGAAAAGGAACCACATTCAGAATTATTCTCAAAAAGTAGTGTATCACACTCAAGGATTATTATTTCAATTTTCAGTTCATTCATTTTATCTTCGCACAGCAATTTCAATAAACTGATTGTATTAAAGCGGCGATGGCGAAATTGGTAGACGCACTACCTTGAGGTGGTAGCGCTCGAAAGGGCGTGGGAGTTCGAATCTCCTTTGCCGCACAACAAATAGTCCTGCATGAGAGTGCGGGATTGTTTGTTTTAGCGAATCAAGCTTGCTTGAATGAGCATAAAACAAACAATCCCAACGAGCGAAGCGAGTGAGGAGTATTTGTTGTCAACCCACCCTTATCATCCGAGCGAAGCGAAGATAATCTCCTCTTCTGTTTTATCGAATCAAGCTTGCTTGCATGAACTTAAAACAAACAATCCCAACGAGCGAAGCGAGAACAATTCCTTTTTACAATAAGACAATCCAAATAATGAAATAATTACAGAACCCTACTATCACATCACCCATACTAGACAATATCCCTCAAAAAAAATAGCATGTGCTATCAATAAAATATCAGTCGATTTCTTAAAAACAACATCAGCTTGAAAATGATTATCAAATTCAGCAATAGATTCAATACAAATGTGTTTGATAAAATCAACCTGCCCCTGTCCATACCATTTGAATACGGCTTCTTTTATACACCAAACAAGCGTATGCTGATAATAATCATCCATAGGAAGTGTTGACATAATCAACAACTCCGAATCATTTACAAACTTGTGTTTTATTGACTTTATTTTATGTTGAGGCAACTCAATATCTATACCTGCATTATTTCTTTCACTTATAATTGCGGCTGCATAATTACCCGAATGAGAGACAGAAAAATGAAATTGTCCATCAATTAAATATGGCTTCTTTGAATTTGATATCTTAACATCGTTAACAGAAAATCTTTTATCCAATTGCTTAAGTAAAAATCTTCCTGCCAAAAACTGAACTCGTTTGTTCGGATTTTTTATCTCCCCCTGTAAACTCACCTCTGTCAAAAAATATGTTTCCGGCTCCGTGATATGCCAAACACCTATTTTTGTGTGGTCGTTGATATTTTGTTGATAAACCAATGGCATAACTGAAAGAGAAATATAAAATTAGAAAATGAAATTTTTATTTTTACAAAATAACAAATAACAAACTAGAAATGATTTTAAGTGATAAAAGAATTCTGGAAGAAATGGAAAAAGGTACCATAAAAATTTTGCCTTACAATCGTGAATGCCTTGGCAGCAATAGCTATGATGTGCATTTGGGTAAAAACCTGGCCACCTATGACAACAATGAATTGGATGCAAAAAAACACAACACTATCTCTCATTTCGAAATACCTGACGAAGGTTTCTTATTGCTTCCGGAAAAATTTTATTTAGGAGTGACTGAGGAGTATACAGAAACACATGCACATGTTCCTTTCCTGGAAGGCAAATCCTCTACAGGCCGTTTGGGTATTGATATTCACGCTACAGCTGGAAAAGGAGATGTGGGATTTTGCGGAAACTGGACCCTTGAAATATCTGTCAAACAACCGGTAAGGGTTTATAAAGGAATGCCAATCGGACAATTGATTTATTTCCCTGTAGAAGGCGAAATTGAGGTAAAATACAATGAAAAGAAAAATGCCAAATACAGCGGTCAGCCTGATTTACCGGTTGAAAGCATGATGTGGAAAAACAAATTCTAACACACAGGGGGGGGGGGGGGGGGAAAGAACTTACAAATTACAGGGAGCCTGTTTTTTCATAATAATGTATCAACAGTCCGGTAACTTCATCGTAGGTCATAATTCCCATCGGCTGTTGGTTGTTCTTAAGAAAAACACCATACCATAAAGTTATCAATGGCTCGATAGGATTTTCATGGGATATAATGAAATCTCTCCATTCCTTCACATCTTTTTTTACTGGAGCTGACAACTGATCACGCAAACGCATAGACGAAGTAGAATCAAACATATACAATGCTCTGTTGGCATATATAAACAGGTCAAGATAGGCGCTGTATTGAAGTAAATAATTATCCGAACTTTTTGCAGCAAGATAACCCACGAAATTAGCCTCATTTTCTCTGGCATAACCCAGTTGATGAGCGATTTCATGACAAGCAACGTATGGACGAAGAAAATCAGGAATAGTAGTATTCACCTGCGCTTCGCCGGTAAATGGATTATAATAGCCCGTGAACCCCAAATAATTCCCCAGCCATCCCCAAATGGAAGACTTGACGGATGGATGTTCATACTTCATAAAACCATATGTCAATGAAGCGGATTCATATGCTTCTTTGGCTGTTTTAAAAAGTATGGGATTGTCTGACAATATTATTTTTTTATTTACAACTGAATCTTTTGTTGCGTTTACTTTTTTTAACAATAGCAGGTTAATCATTTTTAGTTGAGCCGTATCATATTTACCAGAGGTTAGTTCAAGTTGGGCTGTAATTCCCCGTCGATTGTAATTGATTCCCCAAAGAAAATTAAAGACGATATAAAACATACAAATTAAAAAAACAGCAATCCAGCTTTTTTTTATTAAATCAGCTTTTGAAGACTTAATAAAAATGATACTTTTAATAAATCCTATTGCATACCAGATCATCCCAAGAAAAAACATCAAATAAATAATATCCCCGATACTGAAAGATGCCAACCCGGAAATACTTCTTAACAGTTCCGCAATTACAGGATAAACCAATGTAGAATAAGTGGTCTCCACCCTTGTATCATTTTGTGAATAGATATGAATACAAATAATTAATATTACTAACAATAATAATTCGAATAATTTCTTGTGCCTCATTTACTTATTTTTAGTTCATATTGTATTATTTCTGCACTTATTCTTCATCTGTCGCAGTAAAATGCCATTATTTAATGGATTACTTCCCAATCTGTTTACAAATCTCTATAAAAATAGGCTCACAAATACACAAATTGAATAAATTATCGTAACTTCGCACTCCTTAAAAACGAACGCAATGGGTAAGAAGAGGGTTTTCGAGATTCCTTTTGTGGGGTTAAAATTAGGAACTCATGAGTTTGTTTATGAGTTGGATGACAAGTTCTTTGCTGATAAGGGTACAGAAGATTTCCTTCATCCCAAAGTTTTAGTAAAATTGACACTGGAAAAGAATACCGGTTTCATGATATTAAACTTTTCGGTGGGAGGCAATGCTGAAGTAACTTGTGACCGATGTGGAAATCCTTTGAACATTACTCTTTGGGACGAATTCAAGATGCTTGTAAAACTTGTTGAAAACCCGGAAGAGATGAACGAACAGGAAGAAGACCCGGACATTTTTTATATCTCTCGAAACGAAAGTCTTTTGACAGTTGAAAACTGGTTGTATGAATTTTCTTTGCTGAGTGTACCCATGCAAAAGATGTGCAGCCCCGAAGAAATGGGAGGCCCACAATGCAACAAAGAAGTTTTACAAAAGTTGAAGGAAATGGAGGTGAAGCATCAGGAAAATAATTTCAATGCCTTGTGGAAAGGACTTGACAAATTCAAAGAGAATTAAAATAAAAATATAACAATAAAAAAATAAAGACATGCCAAATCCAAAGAGGCGCCATTCGCAACAACGCAGTGCTAAAAGAAGAACACATTATAAAGCAACCGAAACCACTTTGAGTCAGGATGCTACTACCGGTGAAACACATGTTCGCCATCGTGCACATGTAAGCGAAGGAAAATTGTATTACAAAGGCAAATTGGTTGCTGAAAAAGCTCCATTAAAAGCATAGTATTTTCCTAAAATTATTGATTCCAGAATCATGGATTGATTTATTTCTATCTAGATTTTGGAATTTTTAGTTTAATTTTTTCCTATGATTAGAATTGGTTTGGATATGATGGGTGGCGACTTTGCTCCGCATGAAGCGGTGAAAGGAGTTGTTGCATTTTTTGAAAACAGCCCCCAAAACATTCATTTGATTTTAATCGGAGATGAACAAAAGATCAAATCTCATCTTAGAGAACACAATTTGTCTTCCTCCTTCTATTCTGTTATTCATGCTTCAGAAGTAATTGAAATGCATGAGCATCCTACCAAAGCACTTAAAGAAAAACAAAACTCTTCCATAGCAATCGGATTTCACTTACTGGCTTCTGAAAAAATTGATGCTTTCATCAGCGCTGGTAATACCGGTGCCATGATGGTGGGATCTTTGTTCAGTATCAAAACAATCCCTGGTATTTTAAGACCTACCATTGGCGCTTATATTCCAAGAGAAGATGGCAGTTTGGGGTTATTGGTTGATGTGGGACTGAATGCGGATTGCAAAGCAGAAAATCTGAATCAATTTGCAATATTGGGTTCCTTATTTGCAGAATATATTCTCAACATCAACAACCCAAAAGTTGGACTTGTAAATATAGGTGAAGAAGAAGGCAAAGGAAATCTATTGGCTCAAGCCACCTACCCCCTTCTTAAAGAAAATAATCAGATTCACTTCGTAGGCAACATTGAAGGCAGAGATATTTTGCTCAATAAGGCAGATGTAATGGTATGCGAAGGTTTTACAGGAAATGTATTGCTGAAAATGGCTGAAAGCGTTCATGATATTGTTAAACGCAGAAATATTGATGACGAACATTTCAACCGTTTCAATTTTGAAGCTTATGGTGGTGTTCCAGTTTTAGGCGTTTCAAAACCCGTTATAATTGGACATGGTATTTCTTCCTCCATCGCTTTCAAAAATATGATAAACATAGCTTGTAAGATGATTGAAACCAAGCTAACAGAAAAAATTGCCAATAGTTTCTCCACTACAAATTAATTTTATTTTATCGCATTGTTAAATAGTTGTTAACTCGAAAATTTCAATTTTCACTGTTTAACTCTTTATTGTATTTTACAAAATGTTTTTTAAACATTATTACTAATCAAATGCTTATTTAAAATCCAAAAAATGAAAAAGAAATTCTTAGTTCTTTCCCTTGCCATTACAGGAATGATTTATTTTAATTCAAGTTGTAAAAAATCGAGTACTAATGCCATCAATCCTTGTACAAACACAAGTATTGTCATCACTGAATCAGCCACTGACTATACCGGGTGCCCTACAGTTACCATGGGCTCCATCTC
>CANFOP010000051.1 GCA_947448685.1 Chitinophagaceae bacterium
AATTAGAATCTTTTGGTAATACCAAAAGATTGAAAGAATCCATCAACGAAACTGTTTCCAAATTAATAGCTGAAGGATTTATTAAGCCTAATACCCCAGAAAAAAAATTACATATTGTTTATTTGTGGAATCGTTATAAAAAAACAATTGCTGTCGCTGCTTCCATCGCGACTATTGTATCTATCATCAGCGCTAGTTTGATTGCTGCATTTTCCAATGAAAAAAGAGATAATATCAAGCCATTGGTTGAAAAGTTAAAAGAACAAGACGATAAATACAAAAAACTTGAAAAGAAAATTGAAAAAATAAACTCAGGAACAACAACTCTTACACCACCTGAAAAACCCAGATTGGAAAGCAAATTCAGGGCAACGGGATTTATGATTGATGTGAACAACAACTACTTAGTTACAAATGCCCATGTATTAAATGAAGCTACACACAAAATAATTGTAGAAAACTACAAAGGTGAACAATTTGCTGCAGAAGCAGTTTATTCCAATGTTGTTTATGATCTTGCTGTCATAAAAATAAATGACCCCTCTTTTGAAAAACTATCACCTACTCCTTATAGTATTCGTAAAACCAATTCTGATTTAGGCGATGCTATTTTTATGCTGGGTTATCCCAAACAGGAAATCGTATATGGTGAAGGTTATATCAGCGCCAAAAATGGCTATGAAATGGATTCAATATTTTGTCAGTTGAGTTCCATGGCAAATGAGGGTAATAGTGGCTCTCCTGTTATCAATAAAAATGGAGAATTGGTTGGCGTCGTTTCCAGTAAAGAAGCCAATATGGATGGAGTGGTTTTTGCTGTAAAATCTCCCAACATCTATAACGCTGTAAATGAAATCAATAAATCAAAAGGTAAAAACACCATTAAAATTACATCTAACCCGATATTGAGAAGAACGGACAGGGTGAATCAAATCAAAAAAATACAAGACTATATTTTCATGATTAAAGGAAATTAATCATTCATTTTTTGAAAATTTATTTACACCTTTGAAAAGCATTTGTTCTGCAAATGCTTTTTATTTATATAGCCTTATCTATTTGCAATGAAAAAGTATCTTATTTTAATTTTATTGATGAGTTTATCTGTATGTGAATCTTTTGCACAAATTTCCAGCGCATACGATGAAGTGGACAAATATGTTGATAGCCTGGGTTCTATGCAAAAATCTGATTTAAGCGAAATAACCAATAAATTAACGGGAAATTTTTCTGATAAAATCTTTAAATGCCGAGCAATCTATTTTTGGATTGCTAATAATATTGCCTTGGATCCAGTATCCAGCAAAAATCCAGATAAAGCAAATACCATACCCGAACAAGTCATTCGTTTACGTAAAACCAACTCAAAAGGTTTTGCAATGCTGGTTCAGGAAATGTGCAGCCTTTCTGGTATAAGATGCCTGATGATTGATGGTTTTACTCAATCGAACATAGAAACTATTGGAGAAAAACCCGAGGAATTTAATCATTCTTGGAATGTCATTCAGTTGGGTAAAAGTCCTGATGTATGGTATTATATAGATGCCGCAAAAGCAAGCGGTTTTCTGGATGAAAAACAAAGTTTCTACACTAAGTATTTTTGCGGAAATTATTTTTTTACACAAGACAAAACGTTTAATCTGGATCACTATCCGGATAACGAAGCATGGTTATTAGGAGAATCAGTCACCAACAGAAAATCTTTTTTCTCTTTACCCGTTATAGGAACTGCAGCCTATCAAATCAGCCTTAAAAACTTATTTCCTCTCAATGGAATAATCAATGTTAAAATCAATCAACCCGTTAAATTTCAATTTAATTATGATAAAGAAATTGTCATCTCTTCAATGGATGTAATAATTGAAGGTTCAAATAAAAAACAAAAAACAGAAAGGATCAATTACACAGAAAATAATGGAAAAATTAATTTCGAATATATGTTCAAAAAAGAGGCTGAAGTTAACTTCAAATTATTAGTGAACCAGCAACCTTTACTTGGTTATAAAATAATTGTTTCTGAATAATCTCATCTATTTTCCTGAAGCCAAAAGATTTGCGAATAATCTGTATGCACCCGAAACACCAGCTGGTAATTGTCTGAAAAAAGAAATTCCTGTGTAAATAAATTTCCCTTTACCATAATTGGCTGTAATCAAACTTCCATCGTTTTCTGACTCACCAGAATCTTTCATACTGATTGGTTTTTGATAATGACTGTCGATATCTGCGGCATGATAAATACTTCTTTCCTGTACCCAACCTTCAAAATCAATACTATCAATCTTGTTGGGATAATTGAAAATTTTTATTTGAGGAAATATTAAATTCACATTGGCATTTTCATCGGTTATCCTTTCTCTTGATATTGAAAAAGGATATGGTCCGATTTTAGCTTTCAAAGGACCAATTTGATTACTGGTATTATATTGAACCAGCAATACCCCACCTTCATTAATGTAATTCATCAACACATCATATACATCATTCAACCATAGATTGATATTGTAAGCACGAACACCCGTAACTATTGCATCATATTTTTTTAATTTGTTTGGCATAACATCTTTCCGAGTTAAAACTTCTACTTCATAACCCATCTGACTCAATGCTTCTTTAACCTTATCACCAGCGCCTTCAATATAACCTATTTTTTTACCAGCAATTTTAAGGTTAACATTCTTACAATAAATATCAGATGAAACAAAATGAACCATATCAGGAACATGATCGTATTGAATTTCCTTTAATTGCTGATTATATTTTTTTTCTCCCTCAAAAGCCTCAATGCTGTTGTGCCCTTCCGTCAATGAAATTTGTATTTCCTTGGTTTCTGATTTTTTTATCATCATAGGCATTGAATATTTCAATGAACTTCCATTAACAACCAGCCTATCCAATAAAACATCTCTACCGGCAACTAATTTTACTTTTGCTACAATCTGCTGATGATTTTTAGTGATAACGATTGATTTTTCAGGTATAATATTTAATGCAGGAATAACAAAAACAGGTTCGTATATTTCTCCTTTAACAGGATCAGTAAATTTATACACAATCGGGAAATCCAATATTAAAGGTATGTTGTTGTAAAATTTGATACCCAACTTTACTTGTAATGGTTTATTTTCAGGAATGGATAAATCAGTTTTGTCAACATGAAAACTTCCTTGATTCATACTTTCTTTTAACCAATAAGGTTGACTTAGTTTAAAATCATTCCCTATAAGATAAACCTTATTTATTTGCTCGCTCTTGTTCGTTTGCATTTTTTCGAAGAAAACTGAATCCTTATTAAAAGAAAACACACCCGCTTTTTCAATTGGTATCCCTATCCTGTTATTGATAATAAAAGACAAATGCAAACTGTCATTTTCTGTAATATTTTTTGAATTGGAAACTGCTTCAAAATAAATACCACTGCACCCGATAATTAAATTTTCAATTTCCTTCAATTTAATGGCAATATAGTTGGATTGATTATTAATTGCTGAAATGGATTTGTGCAGTTCCAATAACCCTTCAATTGATTTTTCTGGATGGTCTGATTGAAAGTTATTAATCAAACTATCAATCTTTTTTTGAATTTCCGGATGACTGATTCTTCGCCAATTCACTTCCACTCCTTCAAAAAGATCATTTACAGGCTTTTCTCCTTTAATGACAGAAAAATATTCAATAGAAGTCCCTCTTTGAGCTGGAACACCAAAACCCTGACTCTTGTGCTGACTTCTACTCAATGCCGCAATTTCTCCATAACTTTTTCCCAACAAGGAATTATATGTACCAATATCAAATTTAAATTGATCTTCTTTTTGTGTATTGACTGAACCAAAATTAAATGTGTTCCAAAGTAAACGATTAGGTTTCCATATGCTGATTCCTTGTTTTAATTGTTCGGAGTATTTTGTTGAATCCCCTGCAATATCGTATGCTTCTTCGGCCAGTATCGCAGAGGCTGTATGGTGCCCGTGACCGCCTTCGCCAGTTGTAGGAAATCTGCAAATTATTACGTCAGGCTTAAAGTATCTGATCAACCATACAACATCTCCCAAAATCTTTTCATGATTCCATTTATTCAACGCTTCATCAGGATTCTTACTGTATCCAAAATCAAATGCAGTGGAAAAAAACTGTTCAGCACCATCTATTCTTCTTGCAGCAAGCAATTCCTGCGTTCTGATCATTCCAAGTTCCACACCTTGTTCGTTGCCAATTAAATTTTGCCCTCCATCTCCTCTTGTTAAACTGAGATAAGCAGTTCTGCACATTTTTTCTTTTGATAAATAAGCAAGCAATTTTGTATTCTCATCATCAGGATGAGCCGCAATGTATAAAACAGAACCCAAAACATTTAACTTTTTGAGTTGAAGCAACAATTCAGAAGAAGTATAAGTTGTGGGTGTTTGAGAAACTGTATTAAAACAATATCCAATGAAGCCAATCAATAAAAAAAAGTACTTAGGGATTTGGATGAAAGAAATATATTTCTTCATTTAACGATTGAATTTTTAATTTTAATGAGATTATTGCCCAACCAGAAATACAGCGTTTGTAAATAGCAGTTTTCCGTTTTCCCAAAAACTTCTGAAGATTGGATCATCTGTAAAGCAAACAACAGATCCGATGCCCATTTCTTTGACTGCAATGACTGTTCCATCTTTAATCTTAGACTTTATTTCATTCCCAACAAAACCAGCAATCTGATTTTGTTGTTTGATAGTACCAACATTCCAGCCGTCTTTTACAAATTCAATCATATTCCCATTCAACTTCAAAGAAAAATAAAAATCAGGATAGCCGAAAGCCAGCGGATGACTTTCATCTATCGATACTTTATAAATTGCGCCTGGAATATTGTTTGCTATGTTTTTTCTTTCCCTTTCATCGTATCGTTTTATATCGCTGTATGATGCTGGTTTTGTATCAGAATTTTCAGCATCTGATTTAAGTTTAATACCCCAATCTCCGGAAGACAATTGAGAAAGGGCGCCTTCCAATACAATTAATTTACCACCCTGACGAACCCACGATTTTAAATTACTTTCTTTTTCCGACAGAAATTTGTATTCTCCATCTGGAACTATTATAACATCTATGTTCTTCAGATTGTCATTAATAATTTCCGATGAGTTGATTAATGAAACAGGATAATCCAATTGCTGTTCAAATAAATGCCAAATCTCTCCACAGGCATTAGGAGATGAATTATCACCTGTAAGCAAAGCCACTTTGGGCTGTTTAATAAGATGCAGTTTTTCCGAACCAAAATCAAATCCACTGTCCATAAATCCGGATGAAACCGCATGTACATCTGCATGATGAATACTAGCTACATTTAAAAACCAGTTTATTTTATTAGCATTTTCATTTCTTAAAATCACCATACTTCCTTTGGCATATTTTTTTCCAGCGTAAGAAAAATCTTTTTCAGCAAACCTTACTTTGAAATTGTTTTTCAGTAAAGCGGCTAATAATTTACCGTCTTCGAATGATTCATATCGAATAACATATGCGTACCTATTTGGGTCAATTGCAGGATAATCAACTGGAATTTTATTTGCCATTCCTTTAATATCATCTTTAATACCAAAGCAATTAATACCATACACATAAGGCATCGACCAGGCTGTAATGTCATAAGTAAGGCTGTCAGATAATTTGGATAGAGGTTCAAACAATACTTTAACCAATGCTCCTTTAGGCTGAAATGTTGAAACTATCACATCTTTTTCTGTTGTATGATAAGATTCTTCTGCATTAGAGAAATAATTATACCCTTTGACAATTGCACCTTGTTTGGCGTAAGTATATTCAATTTTATTTTTTTGCAACAGATCCAGCAATGAATTTAATTTATTTTCATTGGATTCAGTTAAAAGAAAAGATTTATACACACCTGCTCCATTGGTTATGTAGTTGTTGAAATAACCTTCAAATGAACGGTTAAGCTTTACGTAATTCTCAGAAGCCGTTTCAATTGTGCTGATACTTGTGGTATAATGGTGAAGTATGCGATCTTTCAATGTAAGCGTATCATCATTAACCTGAATGGCTAAACCTCCTCTTGAATGTCCGGCCTGCTCATACGTCATACCAATTGAACCATTATAAAGCGGATAGGTATCCCCGTAAGAAGGATAAAACAAATCAAAAACTTCTTTGGTAAAATACAACCAGCCATTTGCATCAAAATATTTTGCATGATTTTTTCCAATGATATTCTGAAATTCTCTTTGCCATGGAGTTATTACTTCATGAAATGGTTCAGCGGCAGGAGCAAAATAATAAGGATCATTTGGATATTGTTCATGAAAATCGCAATGTATTTGAGGCATCCAATTATTGTATATTTTAATTCTCTGACGTGTTTCTTCCTGAGTTTGCCAAGCCCAGTCTCTGTTCAAATCAAAATAATAATGATTCACTCTTCCACCAGGCCATGGCTCACTGTGTTCTCTGGAAAGAGGATCTGCATTTGGATTTTTGCCTGCTGTTTGATTATACCAGTTCACATATCTGTTTCTTCCATCCGGATTTAAACATGGATCAATGATAACAACTGTATTCTCCAACCATTTTTTGTAATTACTATGGAGACCAGACAATAAATCATACAATAATTTCATAGACACTTCTGTAGAACTAGCTTCATTACCGTGCACATTATAACTAAGCCAAACAATAGATGGCATATTCACATCGCCCTTTTTATCGTTTAATAATCCGGCCAGTCTTAAATTATTTTTTCTGATGTCTTCCAATCTGTTGATGTTATTTTGAGAGGACACAATTGCAATCAACAGATCATTACCTTCGAATGTTTTTCCGTAATGCAGTAATTGCATTTCACCATTTGAGTTGCGAGAAACATGGTCGAAATAATCTGCTACTTTATGCTGAGGAGTAAAATGTTCACCCAAATCATATCCTAAAAACTTATCTGGACTTATTAATCCCTGAGAAAATAATGAAGCAAAAAAAAGTGTAAAAATTCCTGTTAAAATAAAACGCATGATCATTTTTTTAGTCTGTGAAATTATTAAAAGTTGGCTTATAATTGATAAAATCAAAAGTCAATAAACTCAATATTGTCAATAAAAAGCAAAAAAACGCCAAAATTGGAATAAATACAACTGAAATCAGGCAATTTGACCGCTGATTCTGTTTGAAGCTACAACACGAATGGTTATTTTTGCGAATAAAATTTTAGCCTGAAAAAAGTTGTCAAAATATTAACCGGAACCATATTGGTGATCTTGTTTATCATCATATCGCTGTATGGTATTTTGCATCTGTCATCGGTTCAGACATGGATAACAAAAAAGGTTTGCAATAAACTTTCAAAAGAGTTAAACACCAACATTTCCATCGGCAAAATTGACTATACTTTTTTCAACAAACTAACTATAGAAAATCTTCTGATTGAAGATCAATCGAAAGACAGTTTATTCTTTTCCGGAAAAACGAGTTTGGAATTAAATGATTGGTTCTTTCTAAAAGACAGCCTATTGATTCAACAAATTTCACTAAGTGATTTTTCCATTAAATTGAAAAGGTATGATTCTGTTTGGAATTATGATTTTTTAGAAAATTATTTAGAACATCCGTCTTCCAATAAAAAATCAGGTAGCGGAGGTAATATAAAATTTTCTTGTAAAAAAATCGAGTTAAACAATTTCAAATTTGAACAAATTGATGAATGGAGCGGTGAAGACATTTTATTTTCATTGCAAAAAACAAAAGCTTCGTTCAAAAAAATAGATGTTCAACAACAAATCATCTCACTTGATGAATTAGAATTGAATTCACCTTCCTTTGCAAGAAAAGATTATAAAGGAAAAAAACCTTCCATAAGTTCAAATAACAAAAAAACCAAGACCCCATCAGAAAAAAACGAATGGACGGTTTCTGCAAATAATATTCACATCAATAATGGCTCGGTTAAAAATGACAAAGAAACCGAGCGGCTTCCATTTGACAATCAGTTTGACGGACTTCACTTGTTGTTTCATTCCATCAATGCCAATTTAAAAAATGTATCATTACAAGAAGACACACTTACTGCAGACATTCAAATGGCAACTAAAGAAAGATCTGGATTTGAAGTAAAAAGCATCACAGCAAAATTCAGATTCACTCCGGAAATAATGGAATTCAATCAATTGAATCTGGTTACGAATAAAAGCAAAATCAGGAATTATTATGCAATGAAGTACCATTCGTTCAATGATGACATGAATGATTTTATCAATAAAGTAAACTTAACAGGCAGATTTGACAGCACAACAGTTTGTAGCGATGATATCGCTTATTTTGCTCCGGAATTAAAAAATTTTAAAAGAATTATTAATCTTTCCGGCAATGCAAATGGCACAATAGATCAATTGCATACAGACAAATTAGTCATTGCCAGCGGGAAAACTATAATAACAGGATCAGCTGACTTTCAACATCTTGATGAAATAAATGATCTTTTTATAGATTTCAATACAGCATCCTCTCATACCACTTTCAATGAAATCGCTCAATTTGTTCCATCCATAAAAGGCATACACTCACCCGATATAAGCAAATTGGGATCAATTGATTTAAAAGGCAGATACTATGGTACCATCAGAAATTTCAAGTGGTCGGGTATAATACAAACAGACATAGGAGATGTTGATGCTTCAGTTAAAATGAATATACCAGAAAAAGGCGTCCCTCAATACAATGGAAATGTTTCAGCGAATAAATTTCAATTGGGTTCATTTATCAACAACAAAAATATTGGCAATATTTCATTGCAGGGAGACATCAATGGAAAAGGTTTTAATGTCAATTCCCTTCAATCAAATTTTGTTGGATTTGTTTCAAATTTTTCATTGAATCATTACAATTATCAGAATATCAATATCAATGGCAGTATTGAAAATAAAAAATTCAGAGGACATTTAGATATTGATGACCCCAATTTAAAAATCAGTGATTTGAACGGCAGTGCAGTTTTAAACGGTGATGATATTGAGTTGAAAATTTTGTCAAAATTGGATTATTCCAATTTCAAAAATCTTAAACTCACTGACAAAGACATCTCTTTGACGGGGATGTTCGACTTAAATTTCACAGGAAACAGCATTGACAACTTCCTTGGCTCAGCTCAAGTTTCCAATGCCACATTGTATTCAGCCAATAAAACACTTCATTTCGATTCATTAATTTTAAGTTCAAAGATTGAAAATGAAAATAAAATCCTGACACTTCAATCAAATGAAATAAATGCTGACATTGCAGGCAAATTCAAAATAATAGAGTTGCCCGATGCCTTTAATGTATTTCTACATAAATATTATCCCAATTACATCAACAATCCTACAAATAAATTAAGTGACCAGGATTTCTCTTTTCATATCAACACAAAAAATATAGAAGACTATTTAAAAATATATGATTCCAAATTAACGGGTGGGAATAATGCAGAGATAACCGGAAAATTGAATATGCAAAAAAACAAATTGGGCATACATGCATATTTTCCAAAAATTGGCTACGATAAAAATATCGTTTCAGATTTGATCATTGACGAGTCGGGAGATATGGACACCCTCCATACCAATATAACTGTTGGCGACTTACAAATATTAGACAGTTTTCACATACCGAACACAAGACTATCGGTAAATTCAAGCAATGACAATTCAGAAATCAGTTTAAAAACCAGTACTATTCAGTCTTTTAATGATGCGGAATTGAATGCTAATCTTACCACCTTGACGGATGGCATAAAACTTCACTTCTCTCCTTCTTCTTTCTTTATCAATGATAAAAAATGGATACTGGAAAAAGACGGAGAATTGATTCTCAGAAAAAATTTCATTCATGCAAATGATATAAAATTCACTCAGGATAGTCAATCAGTGCTTTTGTATTCTGAATTGGATGACTTGACTGACAAACAAAAACTTACCATAGAGGTGAGTCAATTTAAACTGGATGATTTTATTCCACTTGCATTCAAAAACCCTTCCATTAAAGGTATACTTTCGGGCAAAGCAATAATAGATAATCCATCATACACTCCGAAAATAGAATTTTACGGTAGAGCAGACAGTTTGTCCTTAGAGGATAAGAAAGTTGGGAACGTAAATATTTTTGCAGATGCAAACACTTCAAACGGAGATATTCATTTTAAAGCAGAGAATATCGACAGTACCAATATATTTTCATTAAATGGTCTTTACAATTACAAAGACTCAGGTAATACTCTTCAGGCAGACCTTCAATCAAAAACAATTCAACTTTCCATCTTGGAGCCTTATCTTGATGGAATATTTGATCAAATTAACGGGACAGCCACTACTAATCTTCAACTGACTGGAGGCAATGACCATCAGTTTTTAAATGGAACTGTACATGTAAATTCGGGATCTTTTAAAATAGGATATACCAAATGCAGGTATTTGTTAGACAATCAAACCATCCAGTTTACAGATGATGCTATCCGTTTTGATTTAATAAAACTAAAAGACACCCTAAACAACACAGCCACTTTGAACGGAACCATTCATCACAATTTGTTTGATGAAATCAGTTTTGAAAATGTAAAATTAGAAACTGGAAAATTTGCTATTTTAAATACAACAAAAACAGACAATGCTGATTTTTATGGCAACGTAATCGGCAAAGCAACTTTGAATATCAACGGGCCCATCAATAATACTCAAATAGATATAGAAGGTGAGCCCAGTATTTTGGATACAAGTCATATCTATATTCCCACATCAGACAGCAAAGAAAGCAACAAGAAAGACTATATTGAATTTGTACAATTTGGGAAACTGCTAGAAAACAAAACTTCTTTTCAAAACAGCAATATTATTTGCAATCTGAGTATAAAAGCCAACCCCTCTTGTAAAGTAGATGTGATACTTGATGAAGAAACAGGTGACATCATCAAAGGACAGGGCGAAGGAACAATTAAAATAAGAGTAGGAAATATTGAACCACTTTCCATCAGAGGCACTTACAAGTTAAGCAGGGGTGAATATAATTTCAACTTCCAGACTTTCCTTCAAAAACCATTTACGTTAAACAGCGGAGGTACCATTTCCTGGAATGGGGACCCTTATCAAGCCAACATAGATATTTATGCGGAGTACCTTGCAAAGAATGTAGATATCAGCAGCCTTTCAACTTCCGGAGGCTTCAAGCAAAAAGAAGACATTAAAATCATTTCACACCTCACCGGAAATCTTCAAAGTCCGCTGGTAAAATTCGACTTGGAACTACCCGAAAGAAGTGATGCCAAAAGAGATGACATTATTGTTAAACGACTTGCTGAATTTAAGAATGATGACAATGAAATGAATAAGCAGGTGGCAAGTCTTCTGCTTTTCAACACATTCATTTTAGGCAATCAGAACTTTTTAACACAAGGCAATGCAAGCACATTGATTACAAATACCATTGGTGGGGCCATCAGCAGTTTACTGACCACACTTTTAAACAAAGAACTTGAAAAAGCCACCAAAGGAATTCTTTCAACCTATATAGATATCAATCCCACATTAGACCTGCAAAAGAGCGCATCTCAGTTACAAGCCAATATCAGAGCAGGTCTTAAGATATTACTGAGCAATAAACTTGTCATGCTTGTTGGAGGAAATTTAGATTACAACAATACCAATTTTGCATCTCAACAGTTGGAGAAAAAAGGACAGCGGGGATTACTTACTCCGGACATTAATATAGAATGGCTTTTGAATAAAGACGGTACTATAAGGATTGTTGGGTTCAACAGAAGCACAGTTGACCTTACTCAAAATCAAAGAAACAGATCTGGTCTTCAATTATCGTACAGAAAAGATGTGAATAAAATTTCTGACATCTTCAGAAAACAAAAGAAGTAAGGAATTATTTCCCTCCTAAAATATTATGACCTAATTTATCTCTTTTAGTAAAAAGATATTTCTGATTGTGTTCATTAGGTTGCATTTCAATCGGCACTGTTTCAGTTACTTCCAATCCATAACCAAGTATGCCGGCCCTTTTTTTCGGATTGTTTGTAATAAGTTTCATTTTTGAAATTCCCAACTGACGAAGAATCTGAGCACCAAT
>CANFOP010000052.1 GCA_947448685.1 Chitinophagaceae bacterium
CCTGTTGAACTCCCCCAGGATCGGAAGATAGCAAGGGTAGATGGTTGAGCGGTGCGATGTAAGTAACTTGCCATTTTTTTTTACACATGTTTCTGAATTTTTCTACAATCTTTTATTGAAAAAATAAAGCGGACTTGTAACTTCGTAGAATTAGAAAATTAAAATTCAAAAACAGGTTGTTTTTTACTTTTCACTTATAACTTTTGAATTAAATTAATGACCATGAAATTTTTTATTGATACAGCCAATTTAGCCCAAATCAAAGAAGCCCATGAATTAGGTATTTTGGATGGGGTTACCACCAATCCTTCACTGATGGCAAAAGAAGGTATTAAGGGAGAGGCCGCTGTATTGCAACATTACAAGACAATTTGTGAAATGGTAGATGGTGACATCAGTGCAGAAGTGATTTCCACTGATTTTGATGGGATGATTGCCGAAGGAAAAAAACTGGCTGCATTGCATAAAAATATTGTGGTAAAAGTGCCCATGATAAAAGATGGGATAAAAGCCATCAAATGGTTTACTGAGAATGGTATAAAAACAAACTGTACATTGGTATTTTCTGCAGGTCAGGCCATATTGGCTGCCAAAGCTGGCGCAACTTATGTGTCACCTTTTATTGGTCGTATCGATGACAGTGGTTGGGATGGAATGGAATTGATTCATCAGATGAGGCAGATATTCAGTACACAGGGTTTTAAAACTGAAATATTAGCGGCATCTATACGTAATCCGAATCATATCATTAAATGTGCGGAAGCTGGAGCCGATGTTTGTACATCTCCTTTAGATTCAATATTGGGACTTTTAAAGCATCCATTAACTGATATTGGACTGGCTAAGTTTTTGGAAGATTCTAAAAAGTTTGTATAGTTATTGTTATCAATATTATGTAAAAAGACGGATTTTTTCCGTCTTTTTGTTTTTGTAATGCGCAATTTATCTGATGACCAAAGTATTACTTTTCGACAATTACGACTCTTTTACTTACAACCTTGTTCACCTGGTTGAAAAGATTTTGCATGTGAAAATTGATGTTTACAAGAACGATCAGGTTCGTTTGGAAGAAATTGAAAAATACGACAAAATCATCCTGTCTCCAGGTCCTGGTATTCCGGATGAGGCAGGATTACTGAAGGACCTCATTGGGGAATATGCAGTAAGAAAATCTATATTGGGAGTTTGTTTGGGACATCAGGCTATTGCTGAAGTTTTTGGTGCAACATTGACAAATGTAGAGGTGCCATTTCACGGAATATCGACCCCCCTTAAAATTCTAAATAAAAATATTAGGTTGTATTCGGGAATAGATGATAATCAATTTGTTGGACGTTATCATAGTTGGGTGGTTTGTCGGGAAAATTTACCTCAATGCTTGGAAATTACTGCAGTTGATGATCAGAATATTATTATGTCATTAAGCCATAGAAATTATGATGTACAAGGCGTACAATTTCATCCTGAAAGTGTTTTGACTTCATGCGGAGAAAAGATAATCAGAAATTGGTTGTTGCTGTAATTTTAAATAATTTCATTTTAAAAAAAGTGTACAATGTTTAAAGGAGTTCAACTTAACGGTGGTCGATTTGATGATACGATAAAAAAGTTCCAGATTTTTATCTTTGTCTTATCGATTTTATATTATATTTTAAAATCATTTTTAGGGTTGGATTTTACGGATGATTACTATTTTATCAATGCTGCAACTATCACAAAAAGTGGTCATTACCCTCCGGAAATTTTCTTTTTCTTAAAAATAATTAATTTTTTATATGGAATTTTTGGTAATCAATTAATTTATTACAGAATTCTAAAATCGGTCATTTTTATAATAAGTCTGATAATTCCGCTGTTAACATTGACAGATTTTAAAAATAAAAACAATTTCTATTTTATTGTTTCTATCTATTTGTTTTTACTGGCTCCATTGAATTCGAACATACTGTCCTATGGAACTTTCACTATTTTCATGTTGAGTATAATTCTTTGTTTTATTCTAAAAAGTAAGATTGATAGTATTTTGAATATTATAATTCTATCTATTCTTTTTTCAATAACAGTTGCTATTAAAATCACAAATGTTACGCTCTTTTGTTTGTATTTTGTTTATTTGTTTGGGTTTTACTATAATAAAGAGTGGAATGCTTACAAACTAATAAAAACGTATTTTTTGACTGTTTTTATTAGCACTGGATTTTATGCATTATTACTGATGGTAAATTATGATTCTTTAGAGAATATCAAAAACAGCATAGCTTTCAGAGATGCTCACACAATCAGAGAATTAATCTTGCCTTTAAAAAGAGACTTTTTTAAGTGTTTGATATATTCTGTATTATCAGTAATATTTTATTATTTATGCACTACAAAAAAACTCAATTTTCGATTATTGGGTGTTGTACTTTTTTTTGCTTTGCTTAAGTTTATTTATTCAAGCACTTATCATTATCAATATTCGTTAGTTATTGCATCAATTGTTAGTTCTATTTACCTGATTCATGTAGTTAACACTAAAAAAATAAATACAAATATTTTTTTTATATTTCTCATTTCATTTATTGATTGTGTGGGTTCAAATGTCGGGTTATTGAAATCCGGTACTTTATTTATATTCGGAACATTATTTTGTTTCGAAATAATCAACTCAGCAAATAAAAAGTTTATATATGCATTATTGATTGCTCTGGTACCTTTCTCAATTCTGGAAAATTTTAGTGCTGCTTATGAAGATTCGAATTTTTTTTTATTGAGAAAGAAGATAGATATTAAAGGGTTAAACCCAATTCTAACTTCTGAAAAAAATTATCAATTTTTAAATTCAATAGTTACTATTTCTGATAAACTAAAAAAAGATGGTTATCCTGTAAGGTATTATGGTCAAATTTCACATTTGTATACTTTTTTATACCCTTCAGAGCAAAGGGTTCATTACAGCAGTCTTCAATACATTAATAACAATATTGAAATAAATGAAATGTTGGAATCAGCCAATAAAAATAAAATTGCAATTATTTTACTCACCCGATTTGATTGTTGGACAATTGGGCACGGTACAAAAAAAGATTTTGATAAAACTTTAATTGAAAAAGGTTTTAAAATTTATTCAGATGAATATAATTACGTTTATGTCAGAGGATAGTTTGCATTTAAAAAATAATTTTTTTTCTGACAACCCAATTTTTAGTTTGAAAATCTCTTACTACAGCAAATAACAGCAAATTAAACCGTAAATTTAGGAGAGTAGCAAGAAAAATCATAATATTGCTATCAATTCAATTGCTCAATTTTATATAATGAAAAAAATACTATTGTTTGTATTGTTATTCCCCCTGATAACAATTGCTCAAAAGAAAAAATCTGCCGTTAAAAATTCAACCACGGCGTCGGTAACTGAAGTTAAAGTAGAAGAAGGATATTCAATCAATGGATCGGTAGAGGGGTACCCTGATAATACAGTTGTAGATTTATTAAATGGGAACAACAGATTGCCAGAGGCAACTACAAAACTTATCAACGGTAAATTTTCATTCATAGGAAAAGTTGTCGCTCCCGATTTCAAGTTGATTACTTTCGATAAATCCCAGGCTTATATTTTGTTGTTTTTAGACAATAGTAAAATTGATATTTCTGTAAAGAAAGATGAGTTGAATAAGGCTATTGTGACCGGATCAAAAAGCCACGATGATTTCATTGTTTATAGCAAAATTATAGCTCCGTTTGAGCCAATGTTTCAGCAAGGAGCAAACATCGATGAAAATGCGGCAAAGCAATGCATTTATCAATTAATCAATTTTATAGAAAATAATACAAGTTCATTCATTTCTCCTTTGGCAATATATCGTATCAATCAACTAAATTCTGATGGCGATATGATGGAAGAATTGTATTCAAAGTTGTCCAAGGAAGTAAAATCATCTCCCATTGGAAGTTACATTGGTCAGCAAATCAATGATACAAAAAAAGATCCCTTAGGAAAAGTTGTGCCGGATTTTGAACAAACAGATGTCAATGGGAATATGGTCAATATCAAATCGTTCAGAGGTAAATATGTATTGATTGATTTCTGGGCAAGCTGGTGTGGTCCTTGCAGAGGAGAAAATCCCAATGTTGTAAATGCATACAATAAATTTAAAGACAAAGGATTTACGGTGTTAGGCGTTTCATTAGACCGAAGCAAAGAACCCTGGCTGGAAGCTATTAAACACGATGGTCTTACCTGGACAAATGTCAGTGATTTGAATTTCTGGAGTAATGCTGTAGCTAAACAATTCGGAATTCAAAGTATTCCTCAGAATTTTTTAGTGGACCCATCCGGTGTAGTGATAGGTAAAAACCTTCGTGGGCCTGCTTTAGAAGCAAAATTGGAGAGTATCTTCAACAAGTAATTGATTATGATTTTGTGATTTCTGCAAGATCAGATATCATCTGTCAAAGACAATTGTCTCTTGTATAATTGAACCGTATTTTCCAGTCCCCAATATATCGCATCACAAATTAATGCGTGTCCAATTGAAACTTCTTTCAGGTTGGGAATTTTTTTCGCAAAATAGGAGAGGTTATGTAAATCAAGATCATGTCCGGCATTGATGCCCAATCCAAGTTCATTTGCTGTTACAGCAGCTGCAATATAGGGTACTATGGATTGTTCTTTATTTCCGTTTTGGAATTCTTTTGAATATCCTTCTGTATACAATTCAACTCTGTCAGTGCCTGTTTCTTTCGCTCCTTCAATCATTTCAATTACCGGATCTACAAATATGGAAACCCTGATTCCCCTCGACTTGAAAACATGTATCATTTGCTTCAGATAATCTTTATGCTCTATCGTATTCCAGCCATGATTACTGGTCAATTGATTTAAAGAATCCGGAACTAAAGTTACCTGTGTTGGTTGATTGTCCAATACCAGTTGAATGAATTTCTCTTCTGTAGGATTTCCTTCAATATTAAATTCCGTTGTAATTACTTTTTTTAATTCATATACGTCGGCATATCGGATATGTCTTTCATCGGGTCTTGGATGAACGGTAATACCATCGGCTCCGAATCGCTCTATGTTTGAAGCCGCCTTTAATATGTCTGGATTATTGCCTCCTCTGGAATTTCTAATTGTGGCTAATTTATTGATATTTACAGAAAGTTTAGTCATGTTGATGAATTGAAATTATCCTCAAAGTTAACAATTGATACTTTTAAACAGAATAGCTTTATTTTTATTATTCACAAAGGAATTTTGATAAAAAAACATCTAATAACCAAATATTGACTATTGTCTGATAATCTTGAATTTATTGAACTTCTTAAAAAGGGAGACAGGCTTGCTTTCACTCAATTAGTTGAGCAATATCAGCATATAGTCTTTAATACCATATTAAGTATTGTTCAGCAATTTCAGGATGCAGAGGATTTAACCCAGGAAGTATTCGTTCAAGTGTACAGAAGCATACATAACTTCAGGGGGGATTCGAAATTATCTACCTGGATTTACAGAATTGCATTGACAAAGTCTTTGGAATTGGAAAGAAAAAGAAAAGCAAAAAAAACAATTGGGTTTTTTAAAAATCTGATAGGATTGGATGATTCGAAAGCAGATGTGAAGGATTTTTATCATCCCGGTGTTGTGATTCAACAAAAAGAAAATGCTGTAATTCTTTTTAAAGCGCTTCAAAAATTGCCGGAAAATCAACGAATTGCTTTCTTATTAATCAAGGCAGAGGGCCTCAGTTATCATGAAGTAGGTGCGATTATGAATAAATCGGTTAAAAGTATAGAGGGGTTGATTCATAGAGCAGGTGAAAATCTCAGAGAATTATTAACATCTTATTACAAACAAACAAATTAATTAGAATGAAAACTGATAATAAAGTTGAAGAAGTGATAAATGCGATGGATCAAATGCATCGCGCTGAACTTTCACCTTTTTTTACTGCAAAAGTGATCAATAAAATATTTGATGAGGATGATTATGCGCTCATCTCATTCAAAAAAATTGTGTTCATTGTTTCTTTTTCAATTTTGTTACTTGTCATAAATGTTGTAACCTTCCAAAAAAGTAAGATGTCGCAATTTTCAATCAATCAATCGAATGAATTAAGTACGAATGAATTGTCTATAGAATATAATTTGAATTCAACCACTATAAATTATTACAATGAGAAAAAGTAAGTTGCTCATTTTTATTATTTTGATACTTTTAATAGCCAATACAGTATTTTCATCTGTGCTTTGGTTTAGTATTCATCAACATCCTAAGCCTCTTCCTCCTCCGTCAAGGGGTCAAAATTTGTTAGATGAACTTCAGCCGGACAGCTCACAGACTAAAATACTTCATTCATTAATGGCTGATCATTTTGTAAAATTAGATGCATTGAAAGAAAAAGAACACACTGCAAAATCAGCATTTTTTTCCCAGTTGCTTTCTGATACCGCCAGCATCGCTACTATTTTAAATTATGCAGAACATAGTGCTGTTATTTCATTCGCGATAGATACTTTAGTCTATAATCATTTTAATAAATTAAGGTCATTGTGTAATCCAGAACAGAAGGAAAAGTTGGACAGGATTATTCAAAGAATTTTAATCAAATCTGAAGATTTGAATAATGTTGATAGAAAAAGAGAAAATGATCATTTGCCAAATCAAAACAAATCTGAGAAGAATAAAGTGAAGCAGGGCGATGATTTGAATGATTTCAACAATGAAATGCCTCCGCCACCACCCGCATATCAAAGACATCATCCAATGCCACCTCCGCCGGAAGGACATCATGGCAGACCAAACGAAAGACATCCCGACGATTTTCCTGACGGGCCTCCTGATATGCCACCTCCGGGAAGGGATTAAATGCGGGTTGACTAAATTGTACTGCAAATATTTTATTGCTAATTCAGATTTGTAAAATAATTTCTTAGATTTTAAATAACTGAAAAAACAAATCAATTCAGTTCTTTTGAAATTTATCTCACTGTAATTCTATTTAAGCTCAAATTGGTTATTGATAATAATACCTTCACTGCACCGGTAATAATCTCAGTGAACAGTAACAATGAATAGTGTAGAAATCTAACAAAAATCAAGGCTTCAAAATAAATTTTTTATTCAATGTTGTTCCATTCTCATCTATTACCTGTAAGATGTAAGACCCAGCGGCTAATTGATTTAGATTAAGAATTTTGAATTCATTTTTTCCGCTCTGAAAAAGGGCGTTTTCTTTTCTGATAACCTGTCCCTTGTTGTCTAATATTGATATGTTGAAACGCTGAGTTAAAGGGGACCAAACTATCAGATTAATATGCTCGTAAACCGGGTTGGGCCAAACTGCTATATTGAAATTGTTGATGCAATTTGACCGAACACTTATTATATTTGAAAAGGTATGGTTGCCATTTTTATCAATAACTTTTAGCCTGAAGTAATATTTGTTTTCGAAGAGTTCTTTTACAATGCAATTATAAGAACCATAAACTCCTGAATTGACATAGACATTTTTATTCTTGGTGAAATTGATTCCATTGGTACTTATTTCAATTTCATAATGATCCACATTTGACTCTTCAGCAGTGTTCCATTTTAATTCGTACTGACAGTCTTTGTTTGATTTTCCTTCAAATGATATCAATTTAACCGGAACAATAACTCCATTGGTGATAGTACCTGTTTTGTTGATGATCCAATTATTGGGGTCAACAATAACACCATTGGGTGTTTTACGATATACAAATGAAAAAACCTGATTGTTACTTGATAAATTAACTAATATAGTCGTATCACCTTGAGGAGAATTAATTGTGAGTTCCAGAAATCCTTTAAAAAAGGGGG
The DNA here is from genome assembly GCA_947448685.1 of Chitinophagaceae bacterium. Taxonomy (GTDB): domain Bacteria; phylum Bacteroidota; class Bacteroidia; order Chitinophagales; family Chitinophagaceae; genus Ferruginibacter. Next base: position 7,823 of record CANFOP010000052.1, read on the forward strand.
TGATAGCGGGTGCACTGGTCGTTTCGTTAACCATGATCAACAATGTGTCGGGGGAGGATTTGAAATATGTGATATTGAATGTCGGATATCCTTCACCATAGTACCATTCATTAAAAAAATCGTTGAAATTTCTTCCACAAATATTCTCTGCCAATTGTTTGAAATTTTGGGTAGATGCTACAGTGTTTTTATATTGTTGTTGATAGTTTCTAAGCGTTTTAAAAAACAGGCTGTCGCTTTGCATTTCAAATCTTAGGTTGTGTATAATGCCAGCGCCTTTGTTGTAACTTAATCTGCTGCTGAATATTCTGTTTTCATTGAATACAGAAGCATCCGGCACATACACGCTGCCGTTAGTAACTGTCATTACGTTATTGTGAATGGAAAGCATGTTGGCAGAGGCTGTTAATGGAGTAAACATGGAAGGTAATTTTTCCATCAATAATTGTTCTGAATAGGTTGCAAATCCTTCATTCAGCCAGATGTCATTCCAGGTGGAGCAGGTTACATTGTCTCCAAACCATTGGTGTCCCAGCTCATGAGCAATTACATCGGTTGTAAAAGCACTCATGGTACTCATGGTTTGATGTTCCATTCCTCCTCCAATTGCAGCCAGGCAATGACCATATTTTTCATCGCTGAATGGATATAATCCATACAATTCACTCAATTTTTCAATAAAAGCGGGTGTTTTATCTAAATTGGGCTTTACTGAATTCAAATAATTTATACTATTGGCAATATAATGCTGAATCAAAATGGAATCAGGCGAAATAGATACAGGCCTTGCATAATTGATGTATTCCTGATAATTACCTACGGCAAAACTTGGCATATAATAATTCATAGGGTGAGTTGTTTTCCATCTATACCTGACTTTTCCATTAGGCAAATTATCTATTCCCTGTAAAAGTCCATTGGAACCAACTTTATTAACTGCATTTGTTGTTATCCAGATATCAGCAGAATCTATCTTGTCTTCTAAAATTTGCTTTACCGGAAACCATTCTCTTGCCTGATAACTTTCTGATAAGGTTGCGGTATATGTCAATGTATTTCCTTGCATATTGCCGGCATACATACCCATTTGCGCGGCACTTGTGCCATGGTAGTAAATTTCAATACTTAGTAGGGTATTGATTGAAAAAGGCAAAGGGAAGGGTATCATGATATGGTCGTTACCAACACTGAATAAATGTCTTGAACCGTTTACATGAATCGAATCAACAATCATGTTGCTTTTCAGTTCACAAATGAATGTGTCAAGGGGAGCAGTTGTTTTTACAATAGTGCTGCATGTGCCGGATAAATTATAACTCCCTGGTTCTGCATTCAGATCCAGTTTTAAATATTTTACATCGTAATTGTTCATGGATGGGTATTGATAATATGATACCCTTTGGTTATTGTTTAATATTGAATGGTGTTTACATTTTTCAGAGAAAGTTGTTGTCTGTTGGGCACAAATTGTGTTGCCCATTATCATAGATAAATAAATAAAAAATAATATTCTCATTTTTGTTAGTTTGGTATAAAAAACATCAAATATAATATCTGAAAACCAGTGGAGTTTTTCAGAAATGTAAAATAAATGTCAATTTTTCTTTTTGTACATGATAAAGTATTTCTTTTTACGGAATGTTTGAACAAAATTATAGGCGCCTATTTATTCTTATCTTTGCCGCAATATTTTTAAAAGGGTGGCAAAAAAAAGCAATCATATCGTTTCCAATGATTTTATTGATGTTGTAGGTGCAAGAGAGCATAATTTGAAAAACATTGATATTCAAATTCCTAAAAATCAATTAGTAGTTTTTACAGGGGTGAGTGGAAGTGGTAAATCATCACTTGCATTTGATACTATCTATAATGAAGGTCAACGCAGATATATGGAAAGTTTTTCTGCTTATGCCCGACAGTTTGTTGGTGATATGGAAAGACCCGACGTAGATAAAATAACCGGACTGTCTCCTGTCATTTCAATAGAACAAAAAACAACCAACAAGAATCCAAGAAGTACAGTTGGTACCATCACTGAAATTTATGACTTTCTTCGACTTCTATTTGCAAGAGCTGGTGAAGCCTATAGTTACAACACTGGAAAAAAAATGGTGAAATTCAGTGAGGAAGAAATTGTACAATCTGTTTTTCAAAAGTTTAAAGGCAAAAAAGTAACCTTATTGGCGCCTCTGATCAGAGGAAGAAAAGGGCATTACAGAGAATTGTTTGAAGATATTCGTAAAAAAGGATTTTTGAAAGTCAGGGTGGATGGAGAAGTTATTGATATCAGTCCAAGATTACAACTGGATCGTTATAAGATTCATGATATTGAAGTGGTGGTTGATCGTTTGCAGATTAACGATGATATGAAATTGAGGTTAAGTCAGAGTGTGCAAAAGACATTGCAATTGGGAAAAGACTTGCTTTTTTTATTGGTGAATGATTCTAACAAAGTTGAACAATACAGTAAACAACTGATGTGCATTGAAACAGGCATCAGTTATGAAGAGCCTTCTCCCAATGCATTCTCCTTTAATTCACCTTATGGGGCATGTCCAACATGTAAAGGATTAGGTAGTGTTTATCAGATAAATATGGAAGCTGTTATTCCCGATTATTCAAAATCAGTGAATGAAGGAGGAATCGTTCCGATGGGTGAGGAAAGAGAGGCTCATTCATTCAAACAAGTACAACAACTCGCCAGAAAAAATAAAATCAATTTAGATAAACCTTTGAGTGACTTGTCTTCAAAGGCAATTAACTTGTTGTTGTATGGTACAGAAATGCCGGAAGAAATTGATATGTTGGGTGTCGATTTGGATGAAGCGGCCTCATCCGGTAATAGTTATCAGTCAGAATATGAAGGGGCAATCAATATGATCAAACGCTGGTTTACTTCCACCAACACAACAGAAGCAATCAGAGAGTGGGCGGAGAAATTCATGTTGTTAAAAACCTGTCATTCATGTTCGGGGACCAGATTGAAAAAAGAAAGTATATGGTTTAAAATTGATGATAAAAATATCTCAGAACTCAGCGAGATGGATTTAGAAAAATTGCACAAATGGTTTGCAGGATTAGAAAAAAGAATCAGTCAAAAGCAAAATAGTATTGCAAAAGATGTATTAAAAGAAATCAGAGAAAGGCTGCAATTCTTGTTGGATGTAGGGTTGAATTATCTCACATTATACAGGCCCTCTAAAAGTTTAAGTGGTGGAGAATATCAGCGTATCAGACTGGCAACGCAAATAGGGTCTCAATTACAAGGAATCACCTATGTGCTGGACGAACCGAGTATTGGATTGCATCAACGAGATAATCAGCGACTCATAACTGCCTTACGTAACCTTAGAGATATAGGAAACAGTGTATTGGTGGTAGAACATGATAAAGACATTATGCTTGCTTCCGATTTTTTGGTTGATATTGGACCTAAAGCCGGAACGCATGGTGGTAGAATTGTTTCAAAAGGAACTCCTGCGGAAGTTATACAATCAAATTCTGACACGGCTCAATATTTGAGCGGAAAAAAAACAATTCCCATTCCAAAAGACGTTAGAAAAGGAAATGGTTTGCAAATTGAATTAAAAGGTGCAAAGGGCCACAATCTAAAAAATGTATCTGTTTCATTTCCATTGGGAAAATTGATTTTAGTTACTGGTGTAAGTGGTAGTGGTAAATCAACTCTAATCAATGAAACACTATATCCTATTTTAAGTCAGCATTGCTATCATTCCAAGACCAATCCCTTGGAATATAAAACTGTCAAAGGATTGGAACATATCGATAAAGTCATTGAAATTGATCAAAGTCCTATTGGCAGAACTCCCAGAAGTAATCCTGCAACCTACTGTGGTTTTTTCACTGATATCAGAACTTTATTTGCTGCAGTGCCTGAAGCAAAAATCAGAGGGTATAATGCCGGAAGATTTTCTTTCAATGTGAAAAGCGGCCGTTGTGAAGTTTGCGAGGGTGGAGGCATGCGTGTTATTGAAATGAATTTCTTACCGGATGTTTTGGTTCATTGTGAAAAATGCAATGGGAAAAGATACAATCGCGAAACATTGGAAATCAGATACAAGGGAAAGTCTATCAGTGATGTGTTGAATATGACGGTAGATGATGCGGCAGAATTTTTTAATGCAGTCCCCTTTATTTACAGAAAAATAAAAGTGTTGCAAGAAGTAGGCCTTGGATACATTACTTTAG
>CANFOP010000053.1 GCA_947448685.1 Chitinophagaceae bacterium
CCTGTGAAGTGGTGGATGTGCAAACTTTACTTCCCTTTGACATTCACTATGACATATTAAAATCTTTACAGAAAACCAACAGAATATTATTTATTGACGAAGATGTTCCGGGAGGCGCTGCTGCTTATATGTACAATAAAGTGGTAGAAGAACAAGGGGGGTATCGATTAATGGATGTTGCGCCAAGAACATTAACTGCAAAAGCACATCGTCCCAGTTATGGAAGTGACGGAGATTATTTTTCAAAGCCCAATACAGAAGACGTTGTAAGGGTTGTAAAGGAAATGATGGCCGAATAGATCTGTTTATTTATTTTAAATTATGGTAAACTTTTTGAACGTCATCATCCTGTTCAAGCTTGTCCACCATTTTCAAAACTTCCTGTGCTTCTTCTTCACCTAATTCAACAGTGTTGGCAGGAATTCGTGTAAGCTCTGCCGTTAGTACTTCAATTCCCTTTTCTTCTAAAGCTTTACTCATATTTCCAAATTCGTTGAATGCGGTCCGTATAATGATGTTTCCTTCGCTGTCTTCACCTATTTCTTCCAAACCAAAATCTATCAACTCCAGTTCAAGGTCTTCAATATTCAATCCAGCATTTTTAATTTTGAATTCACCCATTCTGTTGAAAGTAAATGCCACACTTCCGCTTGTTCCCAAAGTACCTCCTCCTTTTGTAAAATGCATTCTCACATTTGCAACTGTTCTGGTAGGGTTGTCTGTAGCGGTTTCCACCATCACAGCCACACCATGAGGTGCATAACCTTCATAAACAATTTCGTCATAATTGGTGGTATCTTTGCCCATGGCGCGTTTGATAGCGGCTTCCACACGGTCTTTGGGCATGTTACAAGACTTGGCATTAATGTAACATCTTCTCAATGCAGGATTGTTGTCAGGATCAGGACCGCCATTTTTTACAGCAATGGCAATTTCTTTACCTATACGGGTAAAATTTTTAGCCATTTTATCCCAGCGAGCAAACATGGCACTTTTACGAACTTCAAATATCCTTCCCATAATTAGATGTGTTTAGAGGCAGGCAAAGGTAAGAAAAATGATTTTTTTGAATGATAAAGAGAGACTGAAATTTTGGTGTATTATCTTCGCTGCATGGAAAATAAGTATACTTATCAGCAGTTAAAGGCTTTTACAAGAGAAATATTTTGTAAAATGGGTTGTAATGAAAAGGACGCGGAAACAGCAACTGTCAATCTCTTAAGCGCGGATTTAAGAGGAGTGGACAGTCATGGTATTGCAAGATTGAGCGGCTATGTTCGTTTGTGGGAAACCCAGAGAGTCAATATACATCCGGAAATAAGTATTATTCATGAGACACCCAGCACCGGAGTTGTGGATGGAGATAGCGGATTGGGTTTGATTGTAGCACCTTTTTCAATGGACCTCGCTATAAAAAAGGCCAAAGAAGTTGGCACAGGATGGGTGTCTGTTCAAAACAGCAATCATTTTGGTATAGCTGGTCAGTATGCTATGATGGCTTTATCTCATGAAATGATTGGTATTGCCATGACAAATGCGTCTGCTTTGGTAGCCCCAACATTTTCTAAAGAAAAAATGCTGGGTACCAACCCAATATCAGTGGCTATTCCTGCAGGCACTGAACCTCCATTTGTTGCTGATTTTGCTACTACAACAGCCGCCAATGGAAAGCTGGAAATTTTACAAAGAAAAAATCAACCTGTTCCTGATGGATGGGTTCAGGGAAAGGAGGGTCAAAGCAGTAATGATGCATTTGAGTTGAAAAAAGGGGGTGCATTGCTTCCATTGGGCAGCGACAGGGATCGTAGCAGCCATAAAGGATATATGATGGGGTCGATTGTTGATATTTTTTCCGGGGTTTTAAGCGGAGCTAATTTTGGCCCCTGGGTTCCACCATTTCCGGCTTATATACCTATCCCTGAAAATCAACCCGGCAAAGGAATTGGTCATTTTTTTGGTGCGATGAGAATTGACGCATTTCGATCTGCAAATGATTTTAAAAACAATATGGATCAATGGATTCAAAGATTCCGAAATGCAGAACCAATAGATTCCAAACAAAAAGTAATCATACCCGGAGAGCCTGAGAGGCAGTTTGAATTGGAAAGAAAAAACAATGGGATCAAATTATTAGAGGAGGTGGTCAATGATTTGAAATCTTTGGGTGAAAAGTTCTCGGTTAAACTTTGAAATAAAAAACAACTCATAACACAATAAAACTACAATCATATCGTTTTATGTATGGTTTTTCATAGGATATTGGATTAAATACGAGCTGTGATTTCTATCACGGCTCCTTTTTTATCAATTTGCCTGTCCTAAAGAAAAAAGGCCGGTAAATAACCGACCTTCTGTATTTTTTCTAAAAAAAATCATTGAACTAAATAATCAGCATAGCATCGCCATAACTGAAAAAGCGGTATTTGTCTTTAATGGCTTTTTGATAGGCTTCAATCATCAGATCATATCCTGCAAATGCACACGCCATAATAAATAAACTTGTCTTTGGCAGATGGAAATTGGTTACCAATGAATCCGCTATATTGAAATCGTAGGGAGGATGAATAAAATGGTTTGTCCAACCTTCAGAAGGTTTTAATAATTTTTGCGCGGTGTAGGAAGTTTCCATTGCTCTCATGGTGGTTGTTCCTATTGAGCAAATTCTTCTGTTACGTTCTTTGGCTATATTTACAATTTCACAGGCGGTTTCGTCAATTTTGAAGTACTCGGCATCCATTTTATGTTTACTGAGGTCTTCTACTTCAATCGGACGAAAAGTGCCCAATCCTGTATGTAATGTAACTTCAGCGAATCTAATTCCCTGTATTTCCAAACGTTTAATGAGTTCTCTGCTGAAGTGCAAACCAGCAGTTGGAGCCGCTACTGCTCCTTCGTATTTTGCATAAACAGTCTGGTATCTTTCTTTATCTTCTTGTTCTGGTTTTCTTTTGATGTATTTAGGAAGTGGTGTTTCTCCCATTATTTCCAGCATTTCTTTAAATGCTTCGTCCGTGTCTTCCCAAAGAAATCGTATCGTTCTTCCTCTGCTGGTTGTATTGTCTATTACTTCTGCAACCAATTCATCATTTTCTCCAAAATATAATTTGTTTCCCACTCTTATTTTTCGGGCAGGATCAACAATCACATCCCATAACTTATTGGCTTTGTTCAATTCTCTAAGCAAAAACACTTCTATTTTAGCTCCTGTTTTTTCCTTGCGTCCATACATTCTGGCGGGAAAAACTTTGGTATTGTTAACGACAAAAACATCTTTGTCATCGAAATACTCCATAATGTCTGAAAATTGCCTGTTTTCAATTTCACCCGTTTTACGGTGAATTACCATCAAGCGGCTTTCTTCTCTTTTTTTAGTTGGATTTTGTGCAATCAGGTTTAATGGCAAGTCGAAACGGAACTGGGATAATTTCATTCAATGTAATTTTTTGGTTAATTATCAACTGCCGTATGAATGAAGGAAATTCAATCAAGATAGAAGCCCTGTTAATTTAAAAGGCACATATCATGTTACGGCATGATTTTGAGAATGCAAAGTTAATGCAAAATCACTAATTATGAACCATTCATTTTGTTAAGATTTTATGCATTTTAAATTAATTAAATATGGTATGAGCAACATTAATCATAAAAATCAGACTTCATTTCTGAACATTTTACCGGGTGTTGCACTGATCAATTCTTTGGTGTAATGATGTTGGGGATTCAACATGAGATCGTTAGACAATCCTTCTTCAACTATTTTACCATTTTTCATTACCAGTATTTTGTCACTTATGTAATGAACTACAGAAAGGTCGTGAGAAATAAAAATTGAAGTAAAACAATGAGCGGCTTTCAATTCGTTGATAAGATTGAGTATTTGTGCCTGAATATTTACATCCAAAGCAGACACACTTTCATCAAATATCATCAAAGAGGGCTCGATAGCCAATGCTCTTGCAATACAAATTCTTTGCCTTTGACCTCCACTGAACTGATGAGGAAATTTATTGTAATGATCAGTTTGTAAACCAACCATTTTCAATAGTTCCATCACTCTTTCTTTTCTTTGTTTGTGTTGTGATATTATTTTAAATGTTTTCAATGGTTCTGCAATTGCTTCTCCGATTGAAATGGTTGGGTTAAGTGAAGAAAAAGGATCTTGAAAAACAATTTGTAGTTCTTTTTTGCTGACATTGTTTTTATGTTTATCAAATATATTATTTCCATGAAACAATATGCTGCCTGAAGATGGATTTGTTAACTGTAAAATTACTCTTGCCAATGTTGTTTTTCCGCAGCCACTTTCACCAACAATTCCAACTGTTTCATTTTCATACACTTTAAAATTAATGCAGTCTATTGCTTTTTGAAAAGCACAAGGGTTACCCCAGATATTTTTTTTGGATGGAAATTCTACTGTCAAATCTACAACCGATAGTAGTTCTTTTTTTTGCGTTCCGGATATACGTAAGTCTTTATTGAAATGAATTTTACTGTTATTTATTTTATTATTTAAAAAATCTTCAAAAACAGGAAGCGGAAAATCTTTTTTATTGACACTTGGTCTACATGCCAATAAAGCTTTTGTGTATGCATGCTCAGGGCTATAGAACAATTTTTTGGGAGAGCCCGTTTCAACTATTTCTCCTTTTCTCATAACCATGATATCATCAGCGAAATCTGCAGCCAGTCCAAGATCATGAGTTATTAATAAAATGGACATGTTATTTTGATGCTGAAATTTTTTCAACAATTTCATGATGCTTTGTTGAGTTCTGACATCAAGTGCTGTTGTGGGTTCGTCTGCAATCAATAATGAAGGGTTGCAACAGACCGCCATGGCAATCATTATCCTTTGTCTTTGTCCTCCACTGAGCTCATGAGGATATTTTTTAAAAATGCTTTCGGCGTCTTTTAATTCTACTTGTTTAAGAAGTAAAATAGTTTTTTCTTTTGCTTCTTTTTTACTGATTATTTGATGGGTTAGCATTACTTCCATCACCTGAATTCCACATTTAATCAGTGGGTTCAGCGCTGTCATAGGTTCTTGAAAAATCATACTGATTTCTTTACCTCTGATAGGGGTGATTTCTTTTTCAGCAATTGCAAGAAGGTCTCTTTTATTATTTAATTCATCATGGTAGAATACTTCTCCTTCAATAGTAGTTTTTGGTGGCAGCAGTTTTAAAATTGAAAAAGCAGTCAATGTTTTTCCTGATCCACTTTCCCCAACAATCGCAGTTATATTGTTTTTTGGGATGGAGAAAGAAATATTTTTTACTGCATCAATAGTGGAATTTTCCTTTTCGAATTTAATGGAAAGGTTTTGAATTTCTATGATTGAGTTCATGTGTAAATTATTGTTATTACACTTTTTGCCTGTTGGAATTCTACTTTATTGAAATCAAATTTAGTTAAACTCACTTTGGTTCGAACTCATTGAGATCAGAATTTAAGATGTCTAACTGTCAGACCGTTATTGATCAATTGTTTGAGGGATGCGATGCCTATTTTTAAATGCCTTTCAACAAATTGTGCCGTAACCACATTGTCGCTTGCCTCTGTTTTTACACCTTCTGGCACCATGGGAGAATCGCTTACCAATAAAAGTGCTCCTGTCGGTATTTTGTTATAGAAACCTACTGTAAAAATAGTAGCAGTTTCCATATCAATAGCATACGCTCTTATTTTTTGAAGATATTCTTTAAAAACTTCATCATGTTCCCATACTCTTCTGTTGGTTGTGTAACAAACGCCTGTCCAATAGTCACATTCATGTTCCCGAATGGTAGTTGAGATGGCTTTTTGTAAAGCGAAAGCTGGCAATGCAGGAACTTCAGGTGGAAAATAATCATTGCTGGTTCCCTCACCTCTGATGGCAGCTATTGGTAAAATTAAATCGCCAATTTTGTTGCGTTTTTTTAATCCACCACATTTTCCAAGAAAAAGTACAGATTTTGGTTTGATGGCTGTCAGTAAATCCATGATTGTTGCAGCCCCGGGACTACCCATTCCAAAGTTGATTATGGAAATATTATCTGCAGTTGCGCATTGCATGGAACGATCCAATCCAATTATCTTAACTCCATTCCATTCAGCAAACAACTTTACATAATTCGAAAAGTTGGTGAGAAGTATATATTCACCAAAATTATCAAGTTGCTCTCCAGTATATCGAGGCAACCAATTGGCTACTATTTCATCTTTTGTTTTCATTTGTAAATGTACAAAAAAATGTATAACATGAATTATTATTAATATTGGAAACAAGCCTATTTATTGAATGGAACTGTAATTTTATTTATTTTTATAGAGCAACAATTATATGATAGAGATAATATATCCTGATAAAAAGCCTTTAATTCAGGAAAAAGACAACAAGGAACAGATTTTTTGTATGATAAGAAAGCGTTGGTATTTATTAACTCCCGAGGAATGGGTCAGACAGAATTTCTTAATATATCTTACTGAAGTCAAAAAATATCCACCTTCTTTAATTGCTGTAGAAAAACAATTATTGGTTACTGGAATAAAAAAAAGGTTTGATATAGTTGTTTATGATCAACATTTGAATCCGCTGATAATTACAGAGTGCAAGGAAATGAATATTCGGTTGACAGATGAAGTTCTTCAGCAGTGTCTGTCTTATTATTCTGTAATTCAATCTTTATTTTTACTTATTACAAATGGTAAACAAACGGTCGGTTTTGAAAGAATAGGCAGGGAGTTTTTTCCTATTGAAGATATACCAACTTATAAAAAAACCGGTTGATGTTTACAACCGGTTTTTAATAAATATCAAATGTTTTGAGATTTCAAACTTATTTTAAAGTTTTAGCAATTTTGTTTTTTGAGAAGTATTTCCTGTAATTATTTCAAGAATATACATTCCGGGTTTTAAATCAGCACCAAATTTTAATAAATGATCGGTGCTTGAATGTATATCTTTTATCATCCTGTTTTGAATATCATAAATTTTGATTGTTGTTTCAGTTCCATTTAAATAAGACAAATTAATGTTGAAATCATTTTTAGATGGATTGGGATAGACATTGATACTTGAAAACAATGAAGTATTATTATTGACAATTGTAGAATTGTTTTTTAAATTGCTGTATGGTGCCGACATTCTGCATGATTTCGCAATGTTTGTAAGTTTTACACTTTTATTAGGACTGTTGCCGCAAGCGGATGTGAAAGCAACTCTGGCACTATCCCCAGTAAAAGCTCCGTTGTTGCTGCTGTACCTCATTCTTAATATCTGAGAGTTGATGGTTCCTGAATCAATAGTCGCATTAGCACCTAGTGTTCCTGTAAATGACCACAAGTAACCGCTTGCCGATGGTTGTGTTGTAGTTGCAGAAGGAAGTGCAGGTGCCGAGTAACGATAAATCCTATACGCACAAGAATCTTTTACCAATACAATAGAAATGGAGGATGGTGCAGTGGAAAGTGTAAGATTAGTGTTGGTCAGTTTCATAGATTTATTTGAACTGTTTCCGCATCCTGAAGTAAACAATACTCTGACGCTGTCGCCAGTATTGGCAGCGGCATTGCTGGTATACGTTACCGTTATTACCTGAGAGTTGATGTTACCTGAATCAATGCTTGCATTGGATCCTAATGTTCCTGTAAATGACCAAACATATCCTGTAGCAGCCATAGTGGTAGTTGAAGCGGAAGTTAGCGCAGGTGCTGCATAACGATATCTTTTAGCATTGCAAACATTGGTGGTAATGGCTGTAATAGTAATGGCAGAAGGGGCAGCAGGTGCTGAAAGTAAAGTATTCGTCAGTTTAACTGATTTGTTGGCAGTATTTCCACATCCTGAAGTAAACAATACTCTTACACTGTCGCCTGTATTGGCAGCGGCATTGCTGGTATACGTTACCGTTATTACCTGAGAGTTGATGTTACCTGAATCAATGCTTGCATTGGCTCCTAATGTTCCTGTAAATGACCAAACATAGCCTGTTGCAGCCATGGCAGTATTTGTAGCAGTGCTAAGTGCAGGTGCACTGTAGCGATATTTTTTTGCTCCGCATTTATCGGTTGATAATGGTGTTATAGAAATGCTTGCTGGTGAAGCGGGTGCAGTAAGCAAGGTGTTTGTCAATTTTACAGCAGTTGGAAAACTGTTGCCTGCTGATGAAGTATAATAAAGTTTAACACTGTCTCCTGTATTGGCAGCGGCATTGCTGGTATACGTTACCGTTATTGCCTGAGAGTTGATGTTACCTGAATCAATGCTTGCATTGGTGCCTAATGTTCCTGTAAATGACCACACATAACCAGTTGCGGCTACATTGGAATTGGTAGCAACAGGCAAAGCCGGAGCAGTGTATCTGTATTTTTTAGCTCCGCATATGTTTATTGACAGCGGAGTAATGGTTATGTAAGAAGGTGCTGCAGGCGCTGCTAAAGGAGCGGCTGTGACACCAACAAACAATGTATAACAATTACTGGTGCTGAATGCACCGCTGTATCCAAGTATTTTAATATAGTAAGTTCCCGCAAGTTGATTTGACAAAACGATTGATTCATTGGAAGTTCCTGCGGCAGAAGAACTACCAATTTGTGTACCGGAACTATTGTATAAAACAATATCAAAATCAGCAGGAAGTGTGCTTAAGGTGATATTCAGGTTGCTGGTTGAAGTTGTTGAAAACTTGAAGTAATCAATATCAGTGGCTGATCCTATACCTGCTGAAATATTTACGTTGTTTGAAACGGTTGCAGCTGTTCCCTGTGTTTCATTTGCTTCAAAAGCATTAACACATGAGGGAACTACAGCCAATGTTGTAAAAGTACCGGATGCAGAATAGGCAGTATTGCCGGAAGTACAAACCGTCCTTACTTGAAATTCATAATTTTTAGATGCGGAAAGACTGCTTACTGAAACGCTGTTTGATGAGCTTGATGTAAGTATCCAGTTAGTGTCTCCAACTCCTCTGTACTGTAAATTGTAAGAAAGTGCACCTGAAACAGCAGTCCATCCAAGAATGGCTGAATTTGAAGTGATGGATGAAGCATTTAATCCAGTTGGAGTATTACAAGAATTGCTTACTGGCTGACATCCGGCAGAACTTAACAAAGATACTCTCGCACCGCCAGACACAAAAAGTGATGCCATTCTGGAAGTTTGACCTGCAGAAAACATATTCATACAACCATCATCAACATAGTCCATGTAATTCATGAACATGTCTCCGTTTGAGCCATTCGAACAAGTTATATGAGGAAATGTCGGACAGCCGAAATTTGAAGTTTGCTGAGTGGGTGTGTCTCCAACTAGGTCGTTTCCACAGTTTGCATCTCCCCAAATATGTCGAAGGTTCAACCAATGACCCACTTCATGAGTAGCAGTTCTTCCTAAGTTATAAGGAGAGGCGGTACCAGGATTTACCATACTTCCCACAGATGAATATAACAATACTACTCCATCAGTAGAGGCTGCACCACCAGGAAATTGAGCATATCCCAACACACCGCCACCTAAATTACATACCCATATGTTCAAATAACTGGAGGAAGACCACGCATTATCCCCACCGGTGGAAGTTGATTTTACTTTATCATCGGTGCCAAACGAAGTGGTGGTGGTTGATTTTCTAACGATACCCGTTGTAGCAAGTCCATTAGGGTCTCTTTGAGCAAGGCAAAACTGAATATTGGTATTTGACGATAGACTTTTGAATACAGAGGGGATATTTCCGGTATCACTGTTGAGTTTGGCATAATCAAGGTTCAATTGATTTAATTGAGCTATGCATTGTGCATCAGTAATATTTTGCGCTGATGTATTATATACAATATGAAAAACAACCGGAATTAAAACTGTTGAATTTGCTGAAACTCTGCTGCTTACAAATCTTGCCGTTTGTTGCTCAATTTGATTCATTCTTTCTGCTAGTCCCGGATCATTTTTCAACTGGTCAGACAAATGATTCATCGTTCCACAATTTCTTTTTAGGTTGGTTTGGCCAATAGAAACTGAAAAAATTAAAAGAGCAATGGAAAGTAAAAGAAAGCGGAATTTAGACATTTGAAAAAAATTATAGGTTAAAACATTCGATAGGTCCCAAAAAAACAAAACAAAAATAATGTATATTTAATATTTTTTTGGTGCCACAAGGTACTCAAATAATTGGGGAGTTGCAACATTTTTAAGCACTGGTTTTTATTTTAATCAATTGGAATCTGATAATCATTAATTTGCAACAATGAAAAGCAGGATAATTGAATTAGTTAAAAAAGATATATTAATAGAATTTCGGCAAAAACACACTTTGTATGGTGTACTGTTATACATAGCATCCACCATATTCGTTATATATCTTTCTCTGTCTGAGAACCCTGATGTAAATGTTTGGAATAGTTTATTCTGGGTAATTCAACTATTTGTGTGTGTAAATGCAGTTGCCAAAAGCTTTTTACAGGAAAACAGAGGCAGAATGTTATATTTTTACACCATTGCTTCACCCGTTGAATTTATTACTGCCAAGCTTTTGTTTAATATGGTTTTAATGATCTTGATGAGTTTGATAAGTTTGATGCTGTTTTTTTTGTTTCTTGGAAATCCGACTTTCAATTTCCTATTTTTTATTGGTATTTCAATGATTGGCGGAGCGGGCATTAGCCTTGTTTTTACCTTAATGAGCGCTATTGCGGCAAAAGCTCAGCAAAATGCAGCATTGATGGCTATTTTAGGCTTTCCGGTTATTTTGCCTCAACTAATGTTGTTGATGAGATTAAGCAGGGCCGCATTTGGAGAAGTTTTCAGAGGAGGGGCAATTATACAATTGATTGGTCTGATTACATTATTGGATTTTTTGGTTATTGTGTTGGCAATTGTGTTGTTTCCATATTTATGGAAAGATTAAATGTGTTTTTAAACACTATATGGCAGTTTATCATAACTTTGCGCCACTTAATTAAACTCCTGATAACTAGTGAACAAAAACTGGTGGAAAATATTATCTGTTTTATTATTGGTATATACCATTATCGCAGGTTTTTTGCTTGATGTTCCCCGACTTCCTATTTTAAATGAAACGATTCGGAATTTATACTTTCATGTATGCATGTGGTTTGGAATGATGATATTGTTTACTGTAAGTTTTGTGTACAGTATTAAGTATTTGAAAAGTTTCGATTATCGAAAAGATATTATCGCTTCAAGTTTTGCAAACGTTGGAATTCTCTTTGGGATATTAGGCTATCTTACCGGTATTCTATGGGTTAATGTAACATGGATAACCGATCAGAGTCAATCATTGGGATCTGTATTGAAAGAACCTAAGTTGATTGGAGCTGCTATTGCATTGTTGATATATGGAGCTTACTTTGTGCTAAGAGGATCTTTTACAGATATTGATAAAAGAGCTAGGATTAGTGCAGTGTATAACATCTTTGCATTTGCAATGCTATTTCCTAGTATATGGATTATTCCAAGAATTGTCGGAAGTCTTCATCCCGGTGCGCCAGGAAGTGATACAGGCAATCCTGCATTGGACAGAAAGGACCTTGATGGTGCTATGAGAGCTGTTTTTTACCCTGCTGTAATTGGCTGGACTTTATTAGGTGTTTGGATAGCTGGTTTAAAAATCAGAATTGAGATTTTAAAAAACAAAAATATCATCAATGAATAAAATTGTATCACTCATATTGTTATTGTTTATCAGTATTTCCACTCATGCCCAGAATGAAATTGAAATGGCTGATACCATGAGAAGTAATGGAAAAATTTACACAGTTGTGGCAGTTTGCCTAACTATATTATTTGGTCTCTTTTTTTATGTTTTCACATTAGATAAAAAAATTTCCAGACTGGAAAAAGAGAACAACACAAAATTGTAATTGCTTAGCTTTAAAATAAAAACCTACAATATGTCATCAAATCAACACTACAGCTTTTTTCAGAGTGTAGAAAAAAGTTTCGACAAAGCGGCCAAATTC
>CANFOP010000054.1 GCA_947448685.1 Chitinophagaceae bacterium
ATGCTGATAAAAAATGCATAGTGGAGGGATATTTTTCTGTTGAAAAAAAGATTGAAATAATTGAATTCTTTAACTCAAACGAATTGGATCTTGAAGAAGAGATTATTATCAGAAGAGAAATTTTATCATCCGGTAAATCACGGTCTTTTATCAATGATACGCCTGTAAACCTTTCTCAGATAAAACAACTGAGTGTTTTTTTGATTGACCTTCACCAGCAATTCGATACGTTGGAATTAAGTTCAGAAAATTTCCAAAGAGATGTATTGGATGCCCTCGCGGATAATTCATCTGATTTAATGAAGTTGAAATCGCAGTTTGAATCCTATACCAAAATCCAAAAAGAATTGAATGATTTGAAAATTCTACAGGATGCGGCTAATAAGGAACTTGATTATAATACCTTTTTATTTGAAGAATTGGATTCTTTATCATTAAAGGAAAATGAATTGGAGCATTTAGAAACAGAATTGAAATTGCTCAACAATGCAGAAAACATAAAGCAACAATTGACGGCGATTTATGTTGATTTGTCGGAAAGTGATTCCCCTGTTGCTCAACAAGTAAAATCATTGCAAAACAAATTGTTGTCTTTGGAATCATTTCATGATGGAATAACATCGCTTGCTCAAAGGTTGTTAAGTGCATCAATCGAATTAATGGATGTTTCAGATGAATTACAAAGAATTGATGCAGGTATTCATCATGATGGAAATAAAATTGAACAATTAAATGAAAGACTATCTGAAGGTTATAAATTGTTGAAAAAACATGGAGTGAATTCAACAAATCAACTGCTAAAGATCAAGGATGAATTAAAAGAAAAGCTGGCTGCGTTTACGGGAATTAATACCAACATTCAATCTTTAGAAAAAGAATTATCCTTTTTGTATAAGTCGTCGATGGATACGGCTTTGGTGATTTCCGAAAAAAGGAATTCCCAGATTAAGGAATTTGAAATTAATGTGAATTCATTGTTGGGAAAAGTTGGAATGCCCAATGCTGTTTTAAAAGTTGAACTGCAAAGAGATACACTTTCTGCACATGGAATTGATTTCATTCAGTATTTATTTGATGCTAACAAAACCAATAAATTTGAGCCTTTGGGAAAGGTGGCAAGCGGTGGAGAATTGAGCAGACTAATGTTAAGTATAAAGTCACTGGTTGCTAAAAAAATTGATTTGCCCACGTTGATATTTGACGAAATTGATACCGGTATTGGAGGAGAAGCAGCCAAACAAGTGGGCATCATTATTAAAAAAATGTCTGCAGAACATCAATTAATAGTTATCACACATCAGGCACAGATTGCTGCTAAGGCAGACTGGCATTTATATGTATTTAAGGAGAATAAGAATGATAAAGTGTACACTGCAGTCAAATTATTGAATAAAGAAGAAAGGGTAAAAGAAATTGCTCAAATGATGAGTGGTGCAAAACCAACAGATGCAGCCATTGAAAGCGCAATGGAAATGATAAGAGAATAGTTTCTCTTGAATTGTTTTATTTCATTCATAACAATTAATTTTGCGTATCATACATTTACAATAATTAATACCAATACTATGTCATACAATTTATTGAAAGGAAAGAAAGGAATTATTTTTGGCGCTTTAGATGAAAAATCTATTGCATGGATTACGGCATTAAAATGTCATGAAGAAGGCGCTCAAATTGTACTGACCAATGCCCCTGTTGCTATGCGTATGGGTGAAATCAATAAACTAGCTGAAAAAATCAGTGCACCTGTTATTGCCTGCGATGTAAGCAATGCAGAAGATGTTGATAATTTGATTACCAAGGCAATGGAACATTTTGGCGGTGGTTTTGATTTTATCTTACATTCAATTGGCATGAGTTTGAATGTTCGTAAGGGGAAACATTACACAGAAATCGACTATGCGCACAACTTGAAAACCTTTGAAATCTCTTCCATGAGTTTACATAGAGTTTTGGCAACTTGTATGAAAAAAGATGCCATCAACGAATGGGGTAGTGTAATTGCATTGAGTTATATTGCTGCCCAGCGTGTATTCCCTGATTACAATGAAATGGCTGATGCAAAATCATTGCTTGAAAGTGTTGCGCGAAGTTTTGGATACCATTATGGCGTGAAAAAACATGTGAGAATCAATACCATCTCTCAGTCTCCCACAAGAACAACGGCTGGAAGCGGAGTAAAGGGATTTGATGGGTTTATTAATTATGCCGAAAAAATGAGTCCGCTAGGAAATGCAAGTGCGGAAGATTGTGCCAACTATTGTGTCGTAATGTTCAGTGATCATACTAAAATGGTCACTATGCAGAATTTGTTTCATGACGGAGGGTTTTCATTTACTGGTGTTACCAATGCAGTCATAGAGCAAATGGAAAAATAAGTTGAGTATATGATTCCCAAATTGTTGGGAAATAAATGAGTAATTTTTAATCAATCAATATTATTAAATGAATTGGTCTGAGTATTTTGGTCATATTGCATCTATTTTAAGTGGCATTGCGTTTGTTCCTCAAGTATATTACACATGGAAAACCAAAAGCGTAAAAGATCTTAATTTATCAATGATATTTATTGTTTTTATCAGCACAATTGTTTGGCTTGTATACGGAATTTCGAATGTGTTATTGCCTGTTATAATTTGTAATGCTATTATTTTTGCTCTTTCTTTTACTTTGATTGTGTTTAAAATCAAGTATAAAAATTACAGATCAGATAAATAATTTTTTCCTTCCATCAACAGATGACAAAAAAACCGCTTTATGAAAAAGCGGTTGAATGGGGTATTTCAGCAAATTGCGAATTAATATTCATCTTCATTGAAAAAGAAATCCTCCTGACTGGGATAATCGGGCCAGATATCTTCCAATCCTTCATAGATTTCTCCTTCGTCTTCTAATTCTTGAAGATTTTCAATTACTTCAATTGGAGCTCCGCTTCTAATGCTGTAATCGATTAACTCGTCTTTTGTTGCCGGCCATGGTGCATCTTCCAAATGAGACGCCAATTCTAGTGTCCAAAACATTTTCTTTAAGGGTTTATTTTTGCAAATGTATATGTTAATGCGAAATAACCAAAAGTGTTTTTCTCATTCCTGATGATTATTTTAATTTGTTATGAATTTAAGTCGTTTATGTGTTAATTTTAAGTATGTTATTTGCAGAAAATATTTATAAAAAATATGGTAATCTGACCGTATTAAAAGGAGTTGATATCCATATAAAGAAAGGAGAACTGGTAAGTATAATTGGTCCTTCCGGAGCAGGAAAAAGCACTTTGCTGCATATTTTAGGCACTTTAGACAAGCCTGATGAAGGAACTATTTCCATTAATAATGAGAGAATTGATAAGTTAAATTCCCGCTTGCTTTCGGCTTTTCGAAATAAACATATCGGTTTTATATTTCAATTTCATCACCTTTTACCTGAATTTTCAGCTTTGGAAAATGTTTGTATTCCCGGATGGATCAATAAGGAAAACAAGTATACGGTGGAAAAGAGAGCGAAAGAACTGCTTAATCGTTTGGGATTAGAAGCAAGGTTGGAGAATAAGCCCGGACAATTATCAGGAGGCGAACAACAAAGAGTAGCAGTAGCAAGAGCATTAATCAATAATCCTTCTATAATAATGGCTGATGAGCCAACAGGAAATCTTGACTCAGCAAATGCAGATGATCTTCATCAGCTTTTTTTGAAACTTAGAGATGATTATCATCAAACTTTTTTAATTGTTACGCACAACGAAGCGTTGGCTCAGATGAGTGACAGGATATTGCAGATGAAAGATGGCAGAATGGTAAGTTAATAATTAAGAATTGAGTAAAATCTCCAATCTGGACTTAACTTTTTCTGCATTGGGCAACATGGCTTTTTCCAGTGTTACATTCATGGGAACAGCGGGCAGATTTAGAGCACCCAGCACCTCTACAGGAGCATCAAGATATTTGAAACATGCTTTTGAGATTCTGCCTGCCAATGCCTCCGAAAAAGAATTGTTTTGCTGTTCTTCAGTTAGTATCAAACATTTTCCGTGTTTCTTGACAGTATTAAATATCAATTCTTCATCCAAAGGGAATAATGTTCTAAGGTCTATAATTTCTATTTTACCTTCAAATGACTTAACTGCTGATTTTGCCCAATAGACTCCCATACCGTAAGTGATGATACAGCAACTTTCGCCATTTGAAATATTTTTTTCTTCAGCCTGCACAACAACATTCCCTTTCCCTAAAGGAATAACGTAATCCCTGTCTGGTTCGGTTGTTTTTGCATCTTCTGTTTCTGGTACTTTACTCCAATATAACCCTTTGTGTTCAAGCATGATTACAGGGTTCGGATCAATAAAGGCGGCCTTCATCAAACCTTTCATATCAGCTGCATTGGACGGATAAACAACTTTAATTCCTTTTATTGTCAATAATGTACTTTCAACACTTCCACTATGGTAAGGTCCGCCGCCGCCATAAGCACCAACAGGCACTCTGATTAAAGTTTGTACAGGAAATTTACCGCAACTTAAATAACAACTTTTGGAAATCTCTGTCACCAATTGGTTAATGCCCGGATAGATGTAGTCTGCAAATTGAACTTCTACAATGGGCTTTACTCCAACAGCACTCATACCAACAGTTGACCCAATAATATACGCTTCCTGTATTGCAGTATTAAAAACACGATGATCGCCAAATTGATCGGCCAATGTAGCAGCTTCCCTAAAAACTCCTCCCAATCTTTTTCCTACATCTTGCCCATATAAAATTGCCTCAGGAAAATCTTCCATGATTTCTCTGATAGCAAATAAAGCAGCATCCACCATGAGTATTTTTTCTTTGTGCTCGGGACTTCTGTTTCCTTTCTCATTGGTAACTGGTGTATCAACGAAAACAAATGTTTCAACTTTTTCACCATCAGGTTCTGCTGCAGTTGCAGCTTTGTTGAAATCATTTGCCACCAAATCTTTGGTTTCAGTTTCAATTGTCATCAACTCTTCTTCGGTAATGCCGTTTTTCAACAAAACTCCTTTTAATAAAGGCAATGGATCATTTTTGAAGGAAGCTTCCAATTCTTTTTCCTCTCGATAAAAATCTTTTCTAACCCCACTGGTATGATGTCCCAACAAGGGAACTTTTGCATGCACTAACCAGGGCTTTCTGTTGATTCTAACATCCTCAATTACCTCTTTCATAGCAGTAAAGGATTCACTGAAATCACTGCCATTTATACTGATTCGATTAATGCCTTTAAATCCCTCAATAAACTCATAAGCATTGCAGGTTCTGGCTTCGGATGATGTTACACTTATTCCCCAATCATTGTCTTGTACAAGATAAATGATTGGTAATTGATGTAAAGCCGCAAATTGAAAAGCTTCACTTACTTCACCCTCTGTAACAGAAGCATCTCCTAACGAACAGATTACAACAGGTGAATTATTTTTTAATGCTGATAGTTTTCCAATTTTCTCCAAATACTGTATTCCCTGAGCAATGCCTGTAGTAGGAATCGTTTGCATGCCGGTGGCACTACTTTGATGTATGATGGTAGGCTTGTCAATTCCTCTATAGTTCGGATGATTATAATACTCTCGTCCACCTGTAAAAACATCATCTTTTTTTGCTAATAACTGAAGCATTAATTGATGAGGAGTGAATCCTAAGCCCAGCATAATACTTTCATCACGATAGTAAGGGCTTATATAATCGCATGGAAGCATTTGGAAAGCAGTAGCCAACTGAATGGCTTCATGCCCGCGGGAAGTGCTATGAACGTATTTGCAGACATTTCTATTTGCCTCATAAGTTTCAGCCATCGCCTTTGCAGTGCACATTAAGCGAAACGCTTTGATTAATATGTCTTTTGATATTGGCATGAATAATTTGTCAACATATGAAAACTAGTGTATGCTGATAGATCTTCGAAGTTCATCTAAATCTCTCAAAAGATTGAACTTTAATGCTGTATTATTTATTTCATTTTAAAAGACTCCAGGAACTTTGTAGTAAAATTGCCTTTTCTAAAATCTTCGTTTTGCATCAATTGCAAATGAAAAGGTATAGTAGTTTTAATCCCTTCTATAACATATTCACTTAATGCCCTGTGCATGGTATCAATCGCTTCTTCTCTGGTTTGTGCTACCGCAATTAATTTTGCAATCATACTATCGTAGTAGGGTGGAATTACATAACCTGCATACACATGACTGTCAATTCTAACGCCATGACCACCCGGGGTATGCAACACAGTGATTTTACCGGGACTTGGTCTGAAATCGTTGTAGGGATCTTCCGCATTAATTCTACATTCAATAGCATGCATTTGAGGATAATAAGATTTTCCGCTTATTTTTTCACCCGCAGCAATTTTTATTTGTTCTTTAATCAAATCATAGTTGATGACTTCTTCTGTAACGCAGTGTTCAACCTGAATACGTGTATTCATCTCCATGAAATAAAAATTTCTGTGCTTGTCAACAAGAAATTCTATTGTTCCTACACTTTCATAATTGATAGCTTTGGCAGCCTTTATAGCTGCTTCTCCCATCCTTTCCCTCAATTCATCCGTCATGAACGGAGACGGAGATTCTTCAACTAATTTTTGATGACGACGTTGAATCGAGCAATCTCGTTCACTTAAATGACACACATTGCCATATTGGTCACCTGCAATTTGAATTTCAATATGTCTGGGTTCCTCCACGAATTTTTCCATGTAAATCCCATCATTCTTAAAAGAAGCGGCTGCTTCTGCTTTAGCAGTTTCAAAAGCTTTTTCAATATCTTCTTCTTTCCAAACCACCCGCATTCCTTTACCACCACCACCGGCTGTAGCTTTCAATATAACAGGATATCCGATTTCTTTGGCTGATTTCTTGGCATGAGCAACACTTTCTAAAAGCCCCTTTACTCCCGGAACAACAGGTACTCCTGCTTTAATCATAGTTTCTTTGGCTGTAACCTTATCTCCCATAGAATTAATCATTTCGGGAGTTGGTCCTATGAACTTAATATTATGGTCAGCACAGATTTTAGCAAATTTGCTGTTCTCCGCGAGGAAACCATAACCGGGATGTATTGCGTCTGCATTAGTGATTTCTGCAGCGGCAATAATATGAGGAATATTCAAATAACTGTCTGCACTTGAAGGTTTACCAATGCACACTGCTTCATCAGCAAATTTTACATGCAAACTGTCTTTATCTGCAGTTGAAAAAACAGCAACTGTTTTGATACCCATTTCTCTGCAGGTTCTGATTACACGAAGGGCGATTTCTCCTCTATTGGCAATTAAAATTTTCTTAAACATTACATTAGATTTATCACAAGAAATATTGTGTTTAGATTGGAATATATAATTATCCAAAGAAAAGCTTATTTCGGCATGTGCCTGATAGTCAGTTCTTCATTTGATATTTATTGATAAATTTAACTCGGGTCAACTAAAAATAAAGGTTGATCATATTCCACAGGACTGGCATCATCTACCAATACTTTCACGATTTTTCCTTTAACCTCGCTTTCAATTTCATTGAACAGTTTCATTGCTTCTATTATGCAAACTACTTTACCTGGCGTAACGATATCGTCAACACTTGCAAATATCGGTTTGCCTGGGCCAGCCTGACGATAAAAAGTTCCTATCATGGGACTTTTGATTGTAATATAGTTATTGTTGTTAGATTCAGGTTTTGCGGGAACTGAAGGTGCAGATGGTTGAGGTGCAACCTGTTGAGCAGATGCTGGTGCTGCTGTAGTGAAAGTTTGGGGTGCACTGATAATGTTTTGTACCGGATCATTTTTTTGTTTGATGGTAATCTTCTTTCCATCCTCTTCAATGGTAATTTCCCCAATAGAAGTCTTGTTGATCAATTTTACAAGTTCCTGAATTTGTTTGATGTCCATAATATTAAATTAATTTTATTATTGTAGGAATTTTAAAGATGCTAAGGTAGCGCTTTCTTAGTAAACATTCATGATGAAAAAAATCGATTTTTTATTAAAAAAGCATTAAAAATGCTCAATAATTGATAAAAAAGCTTAGAATTTGATTAAAAATGGATAAAATAAAAAGAGGCCGAATTATTCGACCTCTGTAATCTAATCAATGCATTAAAACTTTATTTAACCCTTTCAACGTATTCGCCTGTTTTAGTATTCACTCTAATCAACTCGCCTTCATTTACAAAAAGAGGAACGTTAACTGTTGCTCCTGTTTCTACTGTAGCAGGTTTAAGTGTTCTTGTTGCCGTATCACCTTTCATTCCAGGTTCGCTGTAAGTTACCAGTAATACAATTTTATCGGGTAATTCTACTCCCATTGGCTGATCTGTTTCTCCATTTATCAATACTGAAACCTCTTGTCCGTCTTTTAAGAAACCCGGTGCGTCAATCATGGTTTCGGGTACAGTGATTTGTTCAAATGTTTCATTATCCATAAAACTATATCCTGTGTCATCTTTATATAAAAACTGATATGGTTTTTTTTCTACTCTAACAGGGAATATAGTTTCACCACTATTCCAGGTTACTTCTATGGTGCGAGAATTATCGACACCTTTAAGTTTCGCCCAAACTTTAGCAGCCGCACGTGCTGTTTTATTTTGGCCAAATTCTATTACAGTATAAAGACTATTATCAATTTTGATAATCAAACCTGAACGCATATCCGCTGTTGTTGCCATAAAAATGATGTTGTTTTTTTATTTTGAAGCAAAAGTAACAATACTATTTATAAACTTAAAAAATAATCCCTATCAGTTTTTAAATTCTTTTAACATCCATTATTTCTTTGAAATATGTAATTTTACAGACCAAAAAGTAAAAAAATGAAAAAATTTTTAATTCTTCTGTTTGTAAGTGTTGTTTCTTTAAATGGATTTTCTCAGGCTAATGAACCCCAACCTCCATTTAAACTAAATGCGCCTATCCCGAAGTTTAAAATTATGAATATTGTGGATAGCGTTGCTTTTACAAATGATTCTTTACATAAGAATCAGAAAACCATTTTTATTTATTTCGGACCAGATTGTGGTCACTGCTCTTATTTTGCGAAAAAACTCGTTGATAGCATCAACTTATTGCAAAATACACAAATTATTATGATGTCTTCATTTGAGTTTTCACACATCAGAAAATTCTATGATGAAAATAGAATTGCAACTTGTCCAATAATAACTATGGGTTATGATCCAAGTTTCTTTTTTTCTACCTACTATGGAGTAACCCAATTTCCTGCTGCATACATTTATAACTCAAAAGGAAAATTTATAAAAAACTATCAGGGAGAGATTGGTATAAAAGAGATGGCAGATGTTAAATAAATAATTCTGTAACTGAAAAATTTACTGTGCCTGTCTTTTTGAATAAACATAACTTTGCGGTGCAATTTATTTCTTAATTATAAAATATCGTTATGAAGATTACTGTAGTAGGCGCTGGAGCAGTAGGGGCAACTTGCGCTGACAATATCGCCCGTAAACAATTATGTGATGAATTAGTCATACTGGACATTAAAGAAGGTGTAGCAGAGGGTAAGGCAATGGATCTTATGCAAACAGCTGAAATTGAAGGGTTCGACACCAAAATTACAGGTAGTACCAATGATTATTCAAAAACGGCAGGCAGTAAAGTTGCCGTTATTACATCGGGAATTCCCCGTAAACCGGGAATGACAAGAGAGGAATTGATAGGCATAAATGCAGGAATAGTTAAAACAGTTACAGAAAATTTGTTGAAGCATTCACCAGACGCAATCATTGTCGTTATTAGTAATCCAATGGACACTATGACTTATCTGGCATTAAAATCAAGTGGGTTGCCTAAAAACAGAATCATTGGTATGGGTGGAATGCTAGATAGTGCCAGGTTCAGATATTTTTTAAGTAAGGCTATGCATTGCTCTCCAAATGATCTTCAAGCTACAGTGATTGGCGGACATGGCGATACTACAATGATTCCTTTGACAAGATTGGCTACATATTGTGGTACGCCGGTTTCTAATTATTTAGATGAAGAAACACTTAAAAAGGTAGCAGCAGATACAATGGTCGGAGGGGCTACTCTTACTGGATTATTAGGTACATCTGCATGGTATGCTCCCGGAGCTGCCGGCGCTGCTGTAGTTGAAGCAATTGTAAGAGACGAGAAAAAAATGATGGCATGTTGTATTTCACTAGAAGGTGAATATGGATTCAGCGATATTTGTTTAGGTGTACCGGTAATTATCGGGAAAAATGGATGGGAGAAAATTGTCGATTTTAAATTGAATGATGAGGAAAAAGCAGCCATGAATAAAAGTGCCGAAGCAGTTCGCAATATGAACGCGGTTCTTGCTAAACTAAGCATATAATTTTCAATTCGAATAATAATATTGAAGAAGCTGAACTTTTGTTCGGCTTTTTTTATGATTTGAATTTATTTGATAAATATTTTTTATCAGTTTTTATTGTTTCTTTTTGACGCATATTGCAATTGTCGCCAATCAATTTGAATTATTGCGATTCTGAATCTTTAATATTTCAGAAAGACCGAATAATCATAATTGAAGATTAAAAAAATTTCCTGTGAAAATATTTAGTTGAAATAATTTCAAAAACTAAAAAACAAACGATGGGATTAAAAATATTCATTTTGATTTTATTGCTATTTCAAATTTCACAATCGTTCTCTCAAAAATATGTCAATTGGAGTAATGGGTTTTCAAAATATCATGTTGTAGGAAAATCAAACAATCCCAAGAAGATAGCAAAGACTTTGTTTATTGGAGGGGCATCTGCAACTTTATTGTCTCTATTATGGTTTTCTAATTCTCAAAATGACAATGAGATAATGAATGATAATATTGGAGGGCAAGGTGTGTTATTTATTCTAGGTTCGGCTTCCATGGTTGCCAGTGTTCCCTTTTTTATTTCATCACGCAACAAAAAACGTAAAAGCATTTCAGCCAATATTGAAATGCAAAAAAGTAATTTATTGAATGATAAAGGCCACAGTTATTACAAAATCCAACCGGCATTGAATTTTAGATTATTACTTGGAAAATGAATGATGAAAATTCAATTTAGTTTATACCATTCACACTCATTTCCTTGTTGACTTTTTGAACCAGCCCCTGAAGTACCTTTCCTGGTCCGCATTCTGTAAATTCAGTAGCCCCGTCATGTATCATTGACTGAATAGTTTGAGTCCATTTTACGGCGCCCGTCAATTGAATAATCAGATTGTTTTTTATTTGGGCCGGATCTGAAACAGCATAAGCAGTTACATTCTGATAAACAGGACAAACAGGATTGTTGAAAGTAGTAGCGTGAATTGCTTTTTCTAATTCGTCTTTAGCAGACATCATCAATGGTGAGTGGAATGCACCGCCTACTGGCAAAATCAACGCTCTCTTTGCTCCTGCAGATTTCATTTGTTCACAAGCCATTTCAATTCCCTTTATGGTGCCGCTGATGACTAATTGCCCGGGACAATTATAATTTGCTGCCACCACCGTTTCTCCTGTTTCTGAAGTTATTTTTTTGCAAATTTCTTCTACTATATTATCATCCAATGCCAGTACAGCGGCCATTGTAGAAGGCTCCATTTCACAGGCTTGTTGCATAGCCTTTGCACGAATGGAAACCAATTGTAAAGCATCTTCAAAACGGAGTGTTTGGTTGGCTACCAGAGCGGAAAATTCACCCAATGAATGTC
This sequence comes from Chitinophagaceae bacterium, assembly GCA_947448685.1. Taxonomy (GTDB): domain Bacteria; phylum Bacteroidota; class Bacteroidia; order Chitinophagales; family Chitinophagaceae; genus Ferruginibacter. Next base: position 11,685 of record CANFOP010000054.1, read on the forward strand.
CTGCTACCATATCCGGTATGATGTGTTCAATAGTCTTAAATGCTGCAACAGAATGAATGAATACGGCAGGCTGCGTTATATTTGTCTGTTTCAAATCCTCTTCTGTTCCATTGAACATAATATCCGAAATTCTAAAACCAAGAATTTCATTTGCCTGTTCAAAAATGCTGTTTGCTACTTTATTTGTTTCGTATAGAACCTTACC
>CANFOP010000055.1 GCA_947448685.1 Chitinophagaceae bacterium
AGGGATTCCATAAGCTACACTGTAATCCTCTATGTGTTTATTTACAAGAGCATTGCCACCAATTACACAGTGGTTGCCTACGTTTGTATAATGCAAAATAGATGCCCCAATTCCAATGGCAGAATATTCACCAATATTCACACGCCCACCTGTTGTAACACCCGGACTCATACTGGCAAAATCCTTAATGGTTGAATCATGATCCAATGATGCTTTTGTAGCGATGAAGCAGTGATTACCTATTGTACAATGATTGTTGATGATTACGCCGGCCATTAACACACAACCATTTCCTATGATGCTTTTTTTCCCGATAATAACGGAAGGATGAATGGCATTGACAAAGGCAAATTGATCAGCAACGGCCTCAATTTCCTTAGTCACTTTCATTCTAGTGTAATTATCTCCAATTGCAACGATTCCCCCAATGATGACTTTCTTTTCAATCAAATCAACCAGCTCTTCCATATAGCCCAGTAAGGGATAGCCTTCAAAAACACTGCCTTTTTCAAGTTTTTTATCAATTATTCCATAAATCTCGTATTTGCCTTCCTGTTCAATTATGTCTATCGTGTATTTACAATGGTCCGAAGCACCAATCAAAATTATTTTTTCAGGATGTATCATCAATTATTAAGTATTGCAATATTTTAATCGTTCATTAATATTCCAAATGTAGTAAAATATGAGATAGTTAATTCAATGCATTTATGATGAAATGCACTTAATTTTGCAACTGAATGTAAATTCAGTGAGTTGATTTTTTTTAATTAAATTAAAATATAAATATTATGTATCCAGCAGAAATTGTTATTCCTATGAAGGAAGAATTAACCGAAAATGGTTTTAAAGAATTATTAAATCCGCAAGATGTGGATAATGTGATGGCTGAAAAAGGAACTGCATTGGTGATGATTAATTCAGTATGTGGTTGCAGTGCAGGAACTGCAAGACCAGGCGTTTTGTTGGCTGTTAATAACACAAACAAAAAGCCAGATCACATTACGACCACATTTGCCGGTTTTGATATTGATGCAGTAAAAAAAGTAAGGGAATACATGTTGCCTTATCCTCCTTCTTCTCCTGCCATTGCTTTATTTAAAGATGGTAAACTGGTTCACATGATTGAAAGACACAATATTGAAGGGAGATCGGCTCAAATGATTGCCGAGAATCTGTTAGGCGCTTTCGATGCTTATTGTAATTAATTTTATTTCCTGATATTTTATTTTTAACAACAACCCTCTATGTATCCCAATTTATATTACGTGTTCAAGGATTTATTTGGTGTAGAATGGAGGGGATTATCCTTTCTGAATACTTTTGGATTGTTGGTGGCAATTTCTTTTTTGATTGCAGCCCGTATATTATCCCTTGAACTTAAAAGAAAAGAAAGAGCAGGTTTGTTATTGCCCCGTGAAGAGATGGTAACCATAGGCAAGCCAGCCTCCATCATTGATTTATTATCGAATGGTTTGATGGGTTTTGTATTTGGGTATAAATTAATCGGAATGTTTTTCTTCAAGCCTGATTATTTAAATGCACAGGAATTTATTTTTTCCAAAGAAGGTAGTTTTGCAGGCGGGTTATTATTTGGATTGATATTGGCAGGAATCAAATGGTATGAGAAAAACAAGCAAAAATTAAATCAACCAGAAAGAAGAATTGTAAGAATCAGACCTCATGATAGGATAGGAGATATAGTTGTACTGGGGTTGATATTTGGTATTCTTGGATCAAAACTCTTTGACAATTTGGAGCATTGGGATGATTTTATTCAGCATCCCTTGGAGTCTATTCTTTCTCCCGGAGGGTTGACTTTTTACGGCGGATTAATATTAGCAACCATTGCCATTTTAATTTATGCCAATAAAAAAGAAATTACCATCAAACATCTGGTAGATGCAGCCGCTCCGGCATTGATGATTGCTTATGCAGTGGGAAGACTGGGGTGTCAACTTTCCGGTGATGGTGATTGGGGAATATACAACAGTGCCTATGTAAATGATGCTACCGGGAAAATTATATTGGCAAAACCGAATGATTTTGATTCAGCCCTGAATAGAAACGCATCTTATTTTTTAGAAGGAAAAGTAACGGAGAACTATCAAAAGATATATGTTACAGACAGGGTTTATTCAAAATTGAATGAGGTGCCTCATTATTCAATAAAAGGTCCAGGATTTCTACCTGTGTGGTTATTTGCATACAATTATCCGCAAAATGTAAATAAAGACGGCATTCTGATTCCCGGAAACACGGAGGAACACAATCGAGTGCTTCCTTCACCAGTTTTTCCAACACCTTTTTACGAAACCATTATTTGTGTTCTCTTGTTTTTCATTCTTTGGCTTACAAGAAAAAGCATAAAAGCGCCTTATTGCATGTTTGGTCTTTATCTTTTATTAAACGGAGCGGAAAGATTAATGATTGAATGCATGAGAGTAAACAGACCTTATTCTATTCTTGGAATACGCTCTACTCAGGCTCAGTTTATTGCAGTTTTATTAATGATTGCGGGTGCTGTAATGATGTGGGTTGCCCATGTAAAACACAAGAAAACAAGTGTACAAAATATTGAACAATAAATCTTTTAAATATGCCATCATTTGATTTAGTCAGTAAAGTGGATTTACAAACATTAGACAATGCCGTAAATGTAGTAAACAAAGAAATCACCAACCGCTTCGACTTTAAAGGTTCTCATGTTGTGATAGATCTCAATAAAAAAGAGTTTAAGATGAATTTGGAAGCAGACAGTGATATGAAAATAGATCAGATAGTGGATGTGATGATTAGCAGAAGTATGAAACAAGGTTTGGCTGCTGAAATTTATGATCTAAGTAAAGAATCTTATGTTAGCGGAAAAATAACCAAAAAAGAAATTCCGGTAAGAAATGGTATCAAACAGGAAGATGCCAAAAAAATTGTAAAACTTATCAAAGATAGTGGCCTTAAGGTACAAGCAGCCATTATGGATGATATTATAAGAATTACCGGTAAGAAAATTGATGATTTACAGGAAGTTATAGCGTTGAGCAAGACCTGGAATCTGGGTTTGGCATTACAATATGTAAACATGAAGAGTTGATTTTTAATAATTTGTGATTTTATTGAAAATTCAGTACATTTGCACTCCTTTTATAACAAGTACGGCAAAATCCGTACACAAAATTGATAATATGAAACAAGATATCCATCCAAAGAACTACAGAATGGTAGTTTTCAAGGACATGAGTAATGGTACCACTTTTTTAAGCCGTTCAACTGCTAATAGCAGCGAAACAATTGTATGGGAAGAAGATGGACAAGAATATCCCGTAATCAAACTGGAGATTTCAAATACTTCACATCCTTTTTATACAGGTAAAAATGTATTGGTAGATACAGCAGGTCGTATCGACAAGTTTAAAAAACGTTACGAGAAGAAAGCAAAATAATTTGTTGGGTTATATTAATTCCTTTACCTGCTCTACATCAGAGCAGGTATTTTTTTATTAACCAGAAATCAAAATGTTCTTTATTTGTCTTTATTCTAAAGATTACTTGGTATTTTTAATGAAATGAATCTATTTTTAAATGATAGTGAATGTAAGGCTGACTTATTGCCCTTTTCAGCGACCAGGCATGTGGCAGATATTAGAATAGGTATTCTGACAATCAGGGAAAAATGGAAGTTATTGTTAGGTGACAATGTCAATTTTTTGTCATCTGCATCCTTACTTCAAGATACTGTAACTGTACCTGCCAATGTAATTCCTACAAAGGAAAATTTTTTGTCAATCTTTGAAACCTCCGCTACTTCAAAGACAATAACGCAAAATGATAAAACTTGCTTTATTCATTTTCCCTGGCATATTTTTCAACTAAACGATGATGCTTTGAGAAATGATTTTGAATTATTAACCCACAACAGAAGTACAGCAAAAATTCATTCTTCTAATTATGTTGTAAACGAAAAAGATATTTTTATTGAGGAAGGTGCAGAGGTGTATAATTGCTCACTTAATGCAAATACCGGTCCTATCTATATTGGAAAAAATGCCGTAGTAATGGAGGGTAGTTTGATCAGAGGCCCTTTTTCCCTGGGAGAAAACAGTGTAGTAAAAATGGGTGCAAAAATATATGGAGCAACAACCATAGGCCCTTATTGTGTTGCAGGAGGTGAAATTAAAAATTCCATTCTGTTTGAATACAGTAATAAAGCACATGATGGATATTTAGGTGACAGTGTAATAGGAGCATGGTGTAATTTGGGGGCAGGAACCAGTAACAGCAATGTAAAAAATACTGGAGAAGAAGTCAGTTTTCAAACAGACATCAATAAAAAAACTGTCAACATCGGAAACAAAGGTGGACTGTTGATGGGAGATTATAGCAGATCTGCCATCAATACATCTTTCAATACCGGGACAACAATTGGAGTATGTTGTAATATTTTCACACAAGGGTTTACTGAAAAATATATTCCTCATTTCAGTTGGGGTAATGAAAAGTATAAACTTGACAAAGCATTCAGAGATATTGATAATTGGAAGAAAATGAAAAATCAAACAATTTCCTCTGAAGAAAAGGAACTATTGACAAAATTATTTTCAACGAATAAATAATTACAAAATGCGTAAACAAATTGCAGCGGCCAATTGGAAAATGAATTTGAATTTGCAACAGGCAATAGAATTGACGAATCAATTGGTCAACAGCGATATTCATTTAAATGAAGAGCATCAAGTATTGCTGGCAGTTCCCTTTCCTTATCTATTGACTGTAAAAGAAATGACAGATAATGTTTTGGGAATGAGTGTTTGTGCTCAAAATATGGCTTCAACAAAAAATGGTGCATTCACCGGTGAAGTAAGTGGGGAAATGTTGCGAGGAATGAACATAGAATTTGTTATCATAGGACATAGTGAAAGAAGAGAATATTTTCATGAGAACAATGATATTCTTGCGAGTAAAGTTAAACTGGCTTTGGAATATGGTATTAAGCCTGTCTTTTGTTGCGGAGAGCCGTTAGATATCAGAGAGTCAAATGAGCAAAATAGTTTTGTAGAAATCCAGCTTAAAGAAAGTTTATTTCATTTGACAGACAATCAAATGAAAAATTTTATCATTGCTTATGAGCCTATTTGGGCAATTGGTACAGGCAAGACAGCAACAAGTGACCAGGCACAGGAAATGCATGCACATATTCGTGCAGTTATTGCCAATAAATACGGTAAAGAAATTGCAGAAACTGTTTCAATATTATATGGTGGAAGTGTAAAAGCCACCAATGCCAAAGATATTTTCAGCAAACCAGATGTTGATGGGGGATTGGTAGGCGGTGCCAGTTTGGTAGCCGATGAGTTCATTAACATCATCAAAAGTTTACAATAATTTTCAATCAATCTTCGTAATAATTTCATTTAATAACAAAGACTTGAATATTTCTACATCAATCATTCAAAATGTTGCCGGAAGATTGTTCAATCATGCTGTCGTTTTTGTTATAAACGTACTGATAACCAGAATTTTGGGTGCTTCCAATAGTGGTCATTATTTTAATGAATTGTACATAATCAGTTTTTTTGTTTTTATTTTCAGTTTCGGTCTTGATTATGCTGTAATAGCAGGGCTTTCAAACGATCCTGATATGCGTTCAGTTTTTTATAAAAAATTGATTCAACTGACCATATTGTTTATTTTACTTTTACTTATTACAACCTTTATATTGCTTCCTAACGTTCCCTTTCACATTCATCAACCCAATTTGGCTTTGATTCTTTTTGCAGCAGGGAACATGATGCTAATTTTATTTCAAGGATTGTTGACTTCCTTAAAAAAATTTGGACTTCAAAATAAAATCTTACTCTCAGTAAATATCTTATTTCTGCTTTATCTGGTTTATTTGTTAAATTCAAAAGTGTTGAGTCAAACTTTACCGAAAGTCAGTATTGGTTATGCATCTGTTTTTTTTATACAAGGATTGTTGATGTTGTTTTACTCATTTGAAAAAACTTCAATAAAAAACAGAAAATTGGATTGGAAGCCATTGTTCAAATATGGGTCTTACATGATGATATCTTCGGTAGTATATTTCGTTTTCTTAAGAGTTGATAATTTTTTTGTAGAAAAATATGCAGATGCAAACACACTAAGTAACTACATACAGTGCGGAAAGATGGGGCAATATTTTATATATTTTTCCTCTATTGTTACCACCAGCATTTTACCCTACTTGTCCAACGGAAAAAATGATTTGTCTATGCAGCAATGGAAAAAGATAATGTTTCCATATATTGCTTTAATCATTTTAAGTGCCATCGTTCTTTTTTTTACGGGCACTTTTGTGTATCCTTTTGTTTTTGGAAATGGATTTCATGGAATGAATAACCTCATGCAAATACTGATGCCTGGTTATGTTTGTCTCGGAGTTTTGACGTTGCTTAATTCGGTTTATATCGGGAAAAAAAATGTGCATAAAATTTTTATTGGTGATTTGTTTGGGTTGCTGTTTATAATTTCAATGGATGTTATTTTTGCTCCTAAATATGGTGTACAATCAATAGCTGTTATCAGTTCTATCGCATATTGTTTTTTATGTATCTATCTATTTGTCGGGTTTAAAAAACAGTTTGAAGGTTAGCAGGAAAATTATTTGTAAACTGATTGACCTTTAACGAAAGGCATTGATACATGAAGGATTTCTCCTCAAAATAAGTTAATTTCGCAGATTAAAAAGAAGTTTGTTGTACATGAAGAACATCAGAAATTTTTGTATCATAGCACATATCGATCATGGTAAAAGTACCCTAGCAGATCGTCTGTTGCAAACTACCAATACCATCAGTGAACGTGAAATGCAGGCGCAGGTATTGGATGATATGGATCTGGAAAGAGAAAAGGGCATTACCATTAAAAGTCATGCCATTCAAATTAATTATCCGTATAAAAAAACCAATCCTTTATCTACTACGCCGGATGGAAATTATATATTAAATTTAATAGATACCCCCGGCCACGTTGACTTCAGTTATGAAGTAAGTCGTGCGCTTGCTGCATGTGAAGGCGCTCTGCTATTAGTAGATGCTACTCAGGGAATTCAGGCACAGACAATCAGCAATCTTTATCTGGCTATTGAAAATGATTTGGAAATCATTCCTGTAATCAACAAAGTTGACATGGATGGTGCCATGATTCCGGAAGTTAAAGATCAGATTATTGATTTGATTGGATGTAAGGAAGAAGATATTTTATTGGCAAGCGGAAAGACTGGTATTGGAATAGAAGAAATTTTACAGGCGATATGCGAGAGAATACCGGCTCCAACCGGAGATCCGAATGCGCCATTGCAGGCATTGATATTTGACAGTGTTTTCAATAGTTTTAGAGGAATCATTGTGTATTACAGAATATTCAATGGTTCTATAAAGAAAGGAGATAAGGTTAAATTTTTCAGTACGGATAAAGAATACGAGGCTGATGAGGTCGGTATCCTTAAATTGTCGATGGATAAGAAAGATCAGGTGAATTGCGGAGATGTGGGTTATATTATCACAGGAATTAAAAATGCAAAAGAAGTTAAAGTAGGAGATACGTTGACAACCGTTGCAAATCCTACAGACCAAAGAATTGATGGATTTGAAGATGTGAAGCCGATGGTGTTTGCCGGTATATTCCCGGTAGATACAGATAAGTTTGAAGAGTTGAGAGATTGTATGGAAAAATTGCAATTGAACGATGCATCCTTGACTTTTGAACTGGAAACTTCTCAGGCATTGGGATTTGGATTTCGATGTGGATTCCTTGGATTACTGCACATGGAAATCATTCAGGAAAGATTGGAACGGGAATTCAATCAAACGGTAATAACCACTGTTCCGAATGTGAGTTTTATTGCATACACCAACAAAGGCGAGAAGATTGATGTACATAATCCTGCAACGCTTCCCGATCCAACCAGGACGGATAGAATAGAAGAACCATTTATCAAAGCACAAATCATTACAAAGCCTGATTACATTGGTAATATCATGACACTCTGTATTGGAAAGAGAGGCATGTTAATCCATCAGGGATATCTAACACCCAGCAGGGTTGAGTTGATTTTTGAAATGCCCTTGACCGAGATTGTATTTGATTTTTATGATAAATTGAAATCACAGACAAGAGGATATGCATCTTTTGATTATCATCCAATTGGATTCAGAGAAAGTGATATTGTCAGAATGGATATATTGTTAAATGGTGAAAAAGTAGATGCATTAAGCGCATTAATTCATAGAAGCAGGTCACAGGAATTTGGCAGAAAACTTTGTGAAAAATTGAAAGAGTTGTTGACTCGCCAGCAATTCCAAATTGCTATTCAGGCGGCCATTGGAGCCAAAGTGATAGCAAGGGAAAATATCAGTGCCATGCGTAAAGATGTAACAGCCAAATGTTATGGTGGTGATATCAGCAGAAAAAGAAAGTTATTGGAAAAACAGAAAGAAGGTAAAAAAAGAATGCGCCAGATTGGTAATGTAGAAGTACCGCAGGAAGCGTTTTTAGCTGTTTTAAAATTGGATGATTAAGAACAGGTTAATTGGAATCAGTTGTTTTTCAATTTATTGTTGTCTAAGTGTCCATCATTATCTCTGATTGGTGAAGGTATCGGAGCTTTTCCGTTGGGTGTTTTGGTGTCAAATACTTTTAATACATATTCCCACTTTCCATTTTTCCATACAAATCCTTCATAATCTCCATCGCCTATCAATGAATATTTTTTATCTGGTTCATTGGTTTCTGAAATAAGATGTTCTTTAATAATCATTTTTAAATCTTCGTCAAAATTCAATCTGGGGGTAGCATTTTTTTTGTATTCCATTAGAAATCTTGCATGATTGTTATTTTCAGATTCATTGTTTGGTATGTTGAAATAATCACCACCGAAAATTGGAATGCCATTTTCAAAATGCAGCACTTCAATTATTTTTTTGTTGGATTTCATTCCAAATTCGTTGTAACCCAATAATGTGTATAATTTTTTATCATTGAAAGATGACTGAATCATTTTGTAATATATGGCACCTATCCAGCAATTATTGGAACTGATGGTGTCTTCAGGATTTTCAATGTCATTTGATTTATCAAAAAGCGGAATCAATTTTAATGAGCCGTCTGCATTGTTTATTTGGATGGCGCCATGATGAATATAGGCGTCTTCATTAATTTTCATTTGCCAGGTGAAAATTCTGAAACTGCTGTCTGACGGGTATAAAATAGAAATGTTTTTTATTGAGCGAAAGGGGTAATAATAAGAATTGTTTTTTTTAAGGGTTCTAACCAGAATTTTGGTGAAACTACTGTCAGAAAATTTTCTTTCTTCAAACGAAATACCCTGCAATATTCTTACAGCAAATGTTTTTAATGAATCTTCATTTTTAGAAAAGTGTTCAAAATCGTTGGTATTGATTTTTTGTCCTACAACGGTCGATATGAAAAATGAAAAACTTACAATAAAAAATAACTGTTTCATAAATTGTATTATACATGTAAATTTATACATCTATCCGAGTGTTGCCCATTATAATATCTTATTTATCATTCAATTAACGAATGAAATATACTACAGGCAATTTGCAACATCTTTTAAAGAAGACAAAATTAGGTCAATTCTGTTGTCTTCTGCCGAAATTTCCGGATGAGTGGTAGGAAGGAAAATGGTGTAAGACCCAATATTTCGTCCAAACTCCATATCGCTTATGGTATTTCCAATCATGATTGATTTTGCAAAATCAATTTCAGGGAAATCTTTTTTTGCCATATAACCCATACCAGGATTGGGTTTCCTGTTTGGGCTGTCAGATTCAATATCCGGACAATAATAAATTTGGTCAATCTTGCCTCCGAATGATTCGATTTCAGATTTCATATTCTGATGAATAGTATTCAAATCATCCTGCTTTGTAATGGATTTGCCTATCCCTCTTTGATTGGTCACAATAATGATACGTTGGAAAATACCTGAAAAGGTTTTGATCGCCTCTTTCACTCCGTCATAAAATTTAAATTCATCCCAGGTATTAATATATCCAAGATGCTTTTCATGATTGATGACACCATCACGGTCCAAAAAGAGGGTCCAGGTTTTATTTATTTCTTTAAATGGTATCATTCAAAATACGATAAGTTATTACAATTATGCAAGTTCTTTCCCGGCTCTTTCAAAATCTTCGGGTATGCCAATATCAATAAAGTACTCATCTTGGACAAGACCCATCATTTTCACAGTGGAGAAATATTTTTCCAGATAATCTTTTTCAAAAGAAAATTTATCATCGAATTTTATTTCAAGAAAACCTTTTACATTCAAGGCATAGATTCCGCCATTGATTAATCCATTTTCATAAAATTTCTTCTCCTGAAAGGATTGAATATGTCCATCTTGATTGATTTCAACCACTCCGTAACGATCAAATTGTTTCATTGGTTTCAGGCTGAGCGTGCAGGATGAATAGTTTTGAGTATGATAATCCAATAATTCTTTGATGTTCACTTTGAACAGTGTGTCGCCATTCAATACGATTACATTATTCTCTGTAGATTTTTTACATGATAAAAAAATAGCTCCGCCAGTCCCCATGGGTTCTTCTTCCAATACTACTTGGTAGTTTAATGCAGGATATTTTATTTTTAAAAATTCTTCAATTGCTTCATGCATGTAACCCAAAGAAAAAATAAATTTATTTACACCTTCTTGAAGCAAATAATCAATTACAAAAGCAAGAAAAGGTTTTCCGGCAACAGGAGCCATGCATTTAGGAAGATCGGGAACCGAGGAACGCAATCTGGTGCCTAAGCCTCCTGCAAGAATGATGCATTCAATATTGTTGTTTAGAAATGTAACAGGTCCTTTTTGTAATGATTGTAGATCACTCATTGGATAATTAAATGTAAAACTGCTGATTTTATTTTGCCGTGTTGAAATATTGTTCTTCTACCAATTGACAGATAATATGTCCAAGCATAATATGACTTTCCTGAATTCTGGGTGTGTCATTGGAAGGGACATTCAATAAATAATCACTCAGTTCTTTCATTTTCCCACCGGTACTACCTGTAAAGCCGATGGTAATCATTCCTTTTTCTTTGGCTGATTCAAAGGCTTTAACAATATTGCCACTGCTTCCTGATGTACTTAAACCTATTAACACATCTCCTTTTTTTCCGATGCCTTTTATGATTCTTGAATAAACAACATCGTAACTGTAATCGTTGGCAACAGCAGTCAGATAGGAAGTGTTTACATGTAAAGCTTCTGCCGGAAGGGCTTCTCTGTCTGTATAAAATCTTCCGCTGAATTCGGCAGCCAAATGTTGTGCATCTGCAGCACTTCCTCCATTTCCACAAAACAGTACTTTATTACCATTCTTAAATGCAGAAACAATTTCAGCAACGCATGATGACAAGGTGCTGATTATTTTTTCATCAGATAGCAAAAGCGTTTTTACATCTATAGATTGTTGAATGATTTGTTGAATTTGATTGCTCATAAAAATTAATGTTGAATGAGATTAAACAGTCCAACTGCTTAAACCGTATTTAGTGAATGTGTAATTTTTAATTTCTCCGCCGAATTTCATTAGCGCTTCTTTTACAGCGTAATTTGTATTGCCCGGGCAATAGAATATCATGAACCCCCCACCGCCGGCTCCGCTTATTTTTCCACCGGTTGCGCCTGCCTTTTTTGCAGCATCATAAATTTCTTCGATGGAACTATTGCTGATATTGGCAGCCATTTTTCTTTTTTGTTGAAAACCAAAGTCCAGTATTTCGCCAAATTCAGCAAGTTTTCCTTTTAATAGCGCTTCTTTCATCATCTTTGCCTGTTCTTTCAAT
>CANFOP010000056.1 GCA_947448685.1 Chitinophagaceae bacterium
ATCAATGGTTATTTCCTTGCTGGAAGATTTGACAAAATTCCTCAATACTTTTTTGGCTAACTCTAAATCTATTTCCCTTTTATTCAATGATGACTGAGCCAACAAGGATATCAATGCACCTTCCAATTCACGAACGTTGCTGTTTATATTATAAGCGATATATTTAACCACTTCACGAGGCATCTCCAATCCATCTCGCTTCATCTTGCTTTCCAGGATTTCGATTTTTGTTTCGTAATCAGGTAACTGCAAGTCTGCACTTAATCCCCAGCGAAATCGACTCAACAATCGCTCTTGCACTCCTTCCAAATCTTTGGGCGATTTGTCACTTGTCAGAATTAACTGCTTACCGCTTTGATGCAAATGATTGAAGATAGAGAAAAATGCATCCTGAGATTTTTCAGCACGATTGAAGAACTGAACATCATCAATAATCAACACATCAATCATTTGATAAAAATGAATAAAATCGTTGATGGCATTGTTACGACTATGATCTATAAACTGATTGATGAATTTTTCTGAACTTACATACAACACAACCTTGTTACTGTACAATCTTTTTACTTCATTTCCAATGGCCTGAGCAAGGTGCGTTTTTCCCAAACCTACTCCCCCATAAATGACCAATGGATTGAACGAAGTTGAACCCGGCTTTTCTGCAACTGTTTTGCCCGCTCTGCGTGCCACTCTGTTACAATCTCCTTCAATGCATGTATCGAATGTATAGGCACTGTTAAGTTGTGGATCAATCTGCATTTTTTTCAAACCCGGAATCACAAAAGGATTCTTAACGGGATTGTTGACAACCAATGGAAAATCCAATTCGTTGTGTGCATATGACTTATATCCATTACCGGGCAAGTTCATTGTCAATGGCTTACTCTTGCTGTTACCACTGTCTACCATTATTCTGTATTCCAATCTTGCTTCCTTACCCAATTCTCTTTTTAAAGTCTTTGCCAAAAGAGAAACATAATGTTCTTCTATGTATTCAAAAAAGAATTGACTGGGAACTTGAATGGTAAGTACCTTGTCTTTCAACGAAACAGGTTTAATCGGTTCGAACCAGGTTTTAAAATGCTGCCATTCAACAATATCTTTTATAATCTCTAAACAATTATGCCATATTTTTTCAAAAGACTTCTCCATTATTCCAAAACCTGTTTATATATTTAGTAATTTATTTTCTGAGTATTAGACAAATCATAAGATTTGCTGATTGTTATCCCGCAAAAACATAAAAAAGTTTATTGGGACGGCGAATATCTAACGAAAATGTTGAAAAAAAAATTTTTTTATCTATTGTTTTTTACCTTACTACGACAGGTCTGGTTTTTTTAGAAAAATTTTATTTTTCGGGTGTTGAAAATAATCTTTTTTCAATAAAAAAAAGACCATTTTATTTTATTTATTCACTATTTTTTTCAGAAATTAAATTCCCGCAACAGTTTGAGGGAAAAAACCGCTTAATTGAAAAAAATATGGTTACTTTTGGGACTTAAAATAAGTCAATATGAGTTACGAATTAACCGGGAAACTGATTTCAAAATATGATACTGTTCAAAGAACGGAAAGTTTTAAAACAAGAGAGTTTGTTGTAGAAAAAACGGATGAGATTAACGGCAAAAGTATTGTCAACTATGTAAAGTTTCAAAGTGTTCAGGATAAAACCGCTCTTGTTGACAGAGTAAACGTGGGAGACGATATAAAGGTTTATTTTAACATAAAGTGTTCTAAATGGGAAAAAGAAGGTAAAACAAATTACATCACCAACTTAGATGCCTGGAGAATTGAACAAATATTAAACACCGGCGGTAAATCAAATATAGACAACGAATACCTGGAGCCATTGGATACCTTTTCATCTCTTCCTCCAGATAGTACCGATGACTTACCTTTCTAATTTATAAAATCTATTGTTTTTAGGATCAATACCTAACACAAATGCAACAGAAAATTACGCTTCGTCTTCGTCCTGAAGAGGCTTTCAGCGAATCTGCCATCCATAGATATATCTCTCAACATGCAGGGGTAAAATCAACGGCTATTTCTGGTTATCATACTCTCAAAAAATCTATAGATGCCAGAGGAAAAAATATACTGTACAATATCACTGTAAATGCTTTCATCAACGAACCGTTTTATCATTCTACCATTCAAGATTTTCATTTCAAAGATGTACAAACTTCCTCCAAACAAGTCATAATCATTGGTGCAGGGCCAGCAGGATTATTTGCAGCATTAAAGTTGATTGAATCAGGCATTAAACCCATTATTCTCGAAAGGGGCAAAGATGTAAAAAGCAGGAGACGCGATTTAGCAGCACTCAATAAACAAGGAATCATCAATCCTGAAAGCAATTACTGTTTTGGCGAAGGTGGTGCAGGCACATACAGCGATGGTAAATTATATACCAGAAGCAATAAAAGGGGGGATATCAACAGAATTCTTCAACTCTTTGTTCGTTTTGGTGCTCCGGATAATATCCTTTATGATGCTCACCCTCATATTGGCACCAATAAACTCCCTCAAATTATTACTGCCATGAGAGAACTTATCACCTCCTGTGGTGGTGAGGTGCTTTTCAATAAAAAAGTAGTTGATTTTAATTTACAGAACAATACAATAAAAGAAGTATTAACTGCAGACCTTTCAAAATATAGCGCAGATGCATTCGTTCTCGCAACAGGCCATTCTGCAAGAGATATCTTCGAATTATTGCACAAAAAAAATATACTGATTGAAGCCAAGCCTTTTGCATTGGGAGTAAGAGTAGAACATCCGCAGACATTGATTGACAGCATTCAATACCATTGCAATGTGCGAGGAGAATTTTTACCTCCCGCTTCATATAGTTTAGTTGAACAAGTAAATGAAAAAGGAGTTTTTTCCTTTTGTATGTGTCCGGGTGGCATTATCGCTCCAGCCTCTACAAATCCGGAAGAACTGGTGGTGAATGGCTGGAGCCCATCCAAACGTAACAATGCATTTGCCAACAGCGGCATGGTTGTTCAGGTTACCTCAGAAGACACATACAAACACACCCAACATCTCAACATTAATACAGACCATCCCTTGCGATTCATGTATTTTCAGCAAATGGTGGAACAAAAAGCCTATCAATTGGGTGGAGGAAATTTTACTGCACCTGCACAAAGACTGGTAGATTTCTGCACAAACAAAACTTCTGCATCAATACCTGAAAACTCTTATTTACCCGGACTTCAATCAGCAAATCTTATGTCCGTATTACCCGATTTTATTTACAAAGCATTATCTGAAGGATTTCAAGTTTTTGGAAAAAAAAAGAAAGGTTATTATACAAATGATGCAATAGTAGTGGCTACTGAAAGCAGGACATCCAGCCCGGTAAGAATACCCAGAAACAATGAAACGCTTGAACATCCTCAATTGAATAATTTTTATCCATGTGGCGAAGGGGCCGGATATGCGGGCGGAATTGTCAGTGCCGCTATGGATGGTGAACGCATAGCATCTATTATCTGCGAAAAATTTTCTTCATTATCCAACGCATAATTATTTCAGATTAGAAATATATTTCTCTTTCGCTTGAATTGAATAACTTAGTATTACAAGTAAAAAAATTCTATGAACATTTTAGAATTACACTCCCTTAAAAAATATTTTTCAGACCAGAAAGCTGTTGATGATATCAGTTTGAATATTGAAAAAGGGAGCATTTTCGGTTTATTGGGACCCAATGGTGCTGGTAAGACCACTTTAATCAGAATGATAACAGGAATTTTTTATCCTGATAATGGCGAAATTCTTTTTAATGGTAAAAAATTTCATCCGCTCGATGATATCATCAATATAGGCTATATGCCTGAAGAAAGAGGGCTTTATAAAAAAATGAAAATTGGTGACCATGCCATTTATCTTGCTCGTTTAAAAGGAATGAGCCGAGCAGATGCCATGACAAGTATAAAAAAATGGTTCATCAAACTGGAGATGGAAAGTTGGTGGAATAAAAAAGTAGAAGATTTGAGTAAAGGAATGAGTCAAAAACTTCAGTTTGTTACTACTGTATTGCATAACCCTCAACTAATTATCCTGGATGAACCTTTCAGCGGATTGGACCCGGTGAATGCCAATCTGATTAAAGAAGAAATATTTTCGCTTGCTAAAAACGGCGCCACTATTATTTTCAGCACTCACAGAATGGAGCAGGTAGAAGAAATTTGCAACCAAATTGTTTTAATCAACCAGGGAAAAAAAATACTGGATGGAACTGTCAGAGAAATAAAACAAAATTTCAAAGAAAACATTTTCTGCATAGAAGGCAATATCATTCCGGAGCATTTGATGACTCATATATTTGAAGTGGTGAGTTTCGATAAAGGAAAACTGCTGGTAAAATTATCTGGTGATACTGCCAACAATGAATTGCTAAACTTTTTTATCAAACAAGGTGTAAACATTCAATCATTCAATGAAGTATTGCCCTCATTAAACGAAATTTTTATAAGATTGGTGGGCGATACAGCCCCCACCAGAAAATTTGAAACAATTAATTAATTTTTCGACCGAAATAAATAATTCGAATGAACAAGATTGGAATCATACTTAGCAGAGAGTATTTAACCAGGGTTAAAAAGAAATCATTTCTACTTACCACCATCGGCGTTCCTTTGATAATCATGATTTTCTATGCGGTTATCATTTACATATCACTTAGCGGAAACAATGAAAAACAAAAAGTTGCCATTATTGATGAGGCTAATCTTTTTAAAGGAAAAATTGATATCAAAGGGACAGACCTTGAATTTTCATTTATCAAAAATGAAACAGAACAATCTTATGTGAAAAAATATGTTCAAGCAGGTTTTCAGTCATTCTTATACATTTCTAAAGACACTGCTTCCCAAAAAAAATATCAATTGCACAGCGCTTCCTCAACAAGTCTCCCCGTTATTGAATCCATTGAATCGATTATCAATAATGCCATACGGGAAAAACAATTGCGTGCAAATGGTGTAGATCCTTCAGTATTTGACCAACTTACCAAAGACGTTAATCTGGAAAACACCATTGATACAGAAAAAGGAGGAAAAAAAAGTTATGCGGGAATCGCTTATGCAGTTTCATTCGGTTGCGGATTTTTGATTTATATGATGATGGTAATCTATGGAACGCAAGTAATGAGAAGTGTTACAGAAGAAAAAACAAACCGCATTGCTGAAGTTATTGTAAGTTCAGTAAAACCATTTCAGTTAATGATGGGGAAAATACTTGGAATTGGTGCTGTTGGATTAACCCAGTTTATCATTTGGATAATTTTATTGGTGGTTATGCAATCTGCAATACCCATTTTCTTTCCGGATTTAATTCATCAAATAAACAAAGTTCCTCAGGCAAATGCAGAAAATATTTCCATAATTACAGAAACCATTCAGGGAATTTCTTCACTTCCTTTATTAAAAATCCTTTTATCTTTCTTGTTTTATTTTCTTGGTGGATACCTTACTTATGCATCCATTTTTGCGGCAGTTGGAAGTGTTGTCAGTGAAGATCAGCAGGAAGCTCAACAACTGGTGTTTCCTGTATTGATGCCCATTATTCTCGGATTTGTAATCATGACCAAAGCAGTAAATGACCCCAATAGCAGTTTGGCGGTATTTGGCAGCATTTTTCCGCTAACCTCTCCCATTGTAATGATGGGTAGAATCACTTACGATATTCCTATCTGGCAATTGGCATTATCTATATTGTTGTTGATTGGCTCTTTTCTTTTTTTCACCTGGATTACAGGAAAAATATACAGAACAGGTATTTTGATGTATGGGAAAAAAGCATCCTGGAAAGAGATGGTCAGGTGGGGATTTAAAAAGGGGTAAAAGCAGTTTACATAGTTCAAGGTTCAATAGTTCAAAGTTTAATTACCTGAATCTAAGGTTTATTATTTTTTCGGTATTGTAGTTACCTTTTCAATTTCTCAATCCCTTCCTGATATTCCGACCAAATCTCATCAATGATTTCTTTTGCAGGCATTATTTTTTTAATCAGGCAACTTGCCTGACCGATTTCCAGTTCGCCATCTTCCAAATCACCTTCAAACATTCCCCTTTTAGCTCTGCCTCTTCCAAGAATTTTTTCCAGTTCTTCTTTTGAGGCGCCTTGTTGTTCTGCCTGATGGATTTGATGATAAAATTGATTTTTAATCAGCCGGACCGGGGTTACTTTTTTCAGAGAAAGTTCCGTTTCTCCCTCTTTCGTTTGTAGAACAAGATTTTTAAAATTTGCATGGCTGGAAGCTTCTTCACTCGCCACGAATCTGCTGCCAATCTGAACTCCAGACGCTCCCAATACCATCGATGCCAGCATTTGTTTTCCTGTAGCAATTCCGCCGGCAGCAATAACCGGAATGTTTACGGCCTCACAAACCGCAGGAATCAATACCATGGTTGTAGTTTCTTCTCTGCCATTATGCCCGCCTGCTTCAAAACCTTCAGCCACCACCGCATCACAACCTGCCTCCTGGGCTTTTAATGCAAATTTGCTGCTGCTCACTACATGAACAACAACAATACCATGCTGTTTTAACAATGAAGTATATGTTTTGGGATTGCCCGCAGAAGTAAAAACGACAGGAATTTTCTCTTCAATAATAGTCTGAATATGCTCTTCAACATTGGGATACAACAACGGAACATTGACTCCGAAAGGCTTACCCGTGGCTGATTTACACTTTGTAATGTGCTCTCTCAATACTTCAGGATACATACTGCCGCTTCCTATCAAACCTAAACCACCTGCATTACTAACAGCAGCGGCTAAACGCCAACCACTTGCCCAGATCATTCCTCCCTGAATAATCGGAATTTGTATTCCAAAAAGATGGGTGATATTATTTTGATAAGATTGTTTTTGCAAAACAATTAATTTTTTAAGATTTGGTACCACCCAAGTCAATGGCTGTATTATCGCCAATGTTTAAGTTCCGACTCACCCCTTTTACCTCTGCGTCATTTCCAATCAGTGAATTATTGAGTACAATTTCTACAATATTTGAATAGGCTCCAATGATAGAGTCTTTGATGATTCCATGATTAATGCTGGTATGCTCTCCTATAGCCACATTGGGACCTATGACTGAATTCTTGATGACACAGCCTTCCCCAATGCTCACAGGTGGAATGATGATGGTATTTTGAAACGGATTATTTTCAAAAACATTGCCACCAAACTTTTTCAGTAAAATCGCATTGGATTCCAACAAGGTCTCCCTTTTGCCACAATCAAACCAATTGGATACTTTAAAATATTTGAACTTTGCACCTTGCTGAATCATACATTCCAATGCATCCGTTAAATTAAAATCATGCTGTTCTTGATTGGATGTAATTATTTTTTCTAAGCATCCGTAAAGCAGATGGGACTCAATAATTTTATAAATCCCCACCAAAGCCATATTGCTTTTCGGTATGACAGGTTTTTCAACCACCCTTGAAATAAAACCATCTTCCTCTACTTCCGCCACACCGAAATTCCTGGGGTCATCTACTTTCTTGACACCCAACATAGAGTGAGGCTCAGCCATTACCTGTTTTAAATCATATTCGGCAATGGTATCACCCAACACAATCAATACCTGATCATCGGCTACAATTTGTTGCGTAAGTGCAACCGCATGCCCTGTTCCATGACGATCATTTTGTGTAACAAAATGACAGTTCAAATCAGGATAATTTGTTTGCACATAATCCTGAATCTTTTCTCCCAGATAACCAATAATAAAGATAAACTCATTGATTCCTGCCTCTTTCAATTGATCAACGATTATACTCAAAATCGTTTTTCCGGCCAAAGGAATCAACGCCTTGGGTTGTGTATATGTATGTGGACGGAGCTTTGTTCCTGCACCCGCAACTGGAATAATCGCCTTCATTTAAAATCTTTTGGGACTGTGAAATTAGTACATTTTAATTAAATGAAATATCTGCCTGATTGCTGTTGTTGAGATTTAGCAATTATTTTCAAATAGCATACATCTCTGGTGATGGAGTCAATATGTTAATACATTGAACGGAGATATCTAAAGGCCTTACACTTGATTAAGATTCAATATAATAAGGAGAAAGTGGCCATATTAATGTCTCCTACTTATCTTTGCATACCAAATCTATTTTATGCAAAAAGACAAAGTTTTATTTGATTTAATTTCCAAAGAATTAGAGAGACAGAGAAATGGAATTGAATTGATTGCCAGTGAAAACTTCACCAGTCTTGAAGTAATGCAGGCCATGGGTTCTTCGTTGACCAATAAATATGCAGAAGGATACCCCGGAAAAAGATATTACGGAGGTTGTGAAATTGTAGATCAGGTAGAGCAACTTGCTATTGATAGAATAAAACAGGTTTTCAATTGTGAATATGCCAATGTTCAACCTCATAGCGGTGCTCAGGCTAATGCTGCACTTATGCTGGCAATACTTCAACCCGGCGATGCAAT
Organism: Chitinophagaceae bacterium; assembly: GCA_947448685.1. Lineage (GTDB taxonomy): Bacteria > Bacteroidota > Bacteroidia > Chitinophagales > Chitinophagaceae > Ferruginibacter. The sequence goes on from CANFOP010000056.1 coordinate 8,477, forward strand.
TCTGGGGCTTGATCTAAGTATGGGCGGACACCTTACTCATGGTTCACCCGTTAATTTTTCAGGGAAATTTTACAAACCATTTTTTTATGGAGTAAAAAAAGATACCGGATTGATTGATTATGAAATGCTGGAAGAAAAGGCAAGAACAGAGAAACCAAAACTAATCATCTGTGGTGCATCCGCCTACAGTCGTGATATTGATTATGCTAGAATCAGAAAGGTGGCTGACGAAATCAACGCTTTTGTATTGTGTGATATGGCTCACCCTGCAGGTTTAATCGCAAAAGGATTGCTATCATCTCCATTTGAACATTGTCATTTTGTAACCAGCACCACTCATAAAACATTACGTGGTCCAAGAGGCGGAATTATTCTGATGAAAAAGGATTTTGAAAATCCATTCGGATTGAAGGATCCCAAAGGAAATATTCGCATGATGAGTCATTTGCTGGATATGGCTGTTTTTCCCGGTACACAGGGTGGTCCGCTTGAACATGTCATCGCTGCAAAAGCAGTTGCGTTTGGAGAATTGCTTTCTGATGAATATGCAACATATATCAACCAAGTTCAAAAAAATGCACAAGCAATGGCAGCCGCCTTTGTTGCTAAGGATTATCATATCATCAGCGGTGGAACTGACAATCATCTCATGCTGATTGACCTTCGCAATAAAAATATCACAGGAAAAAAAGCGCAGGAAACATTAGACAGAGCACATATTACCCTCAACAAAAACGCAGTACCTTTTGATGACAAAAGTCCTTTTGTTACAAGCGGTATTCGTGTGGGTGTTCCTGCTGTAACTACAAGAGGTTTGAAAGAAAAAGATATGCAAACAGTAGTAGATTTCATTGACAGAATTTTGATGGATATAGACAATGAAAATACGATTCAGTCTGTGAAAGAAGAAGTGAAAATTTTCATGAAACAATTTCCACTTTATCCCGAAATACAATAATTACTATCATACGCTCATTTATCAACATAAGAATTTATGATTCAAAGAATTCAAACCATTTGGCTGTTGCTGGCTTCTGCTTGTTTATTTGCAAGCCTTAAAATATCATTTTATGCCGGCAATATAATTACGGCCGTGGAAGGCACTTCTGTTAATACAAAAATATTTTCCGAACTGAATGGAATGTACAATATCATTACGAACGTACTGACTGTTTCCATTGGTGTACTTTCATTTGTGGCTATTTTTTTATACGCTAACAGAAAGATTCAGATAAGAACAATTCTCATTACCATGCTTCTTGAATTACTGCTGATGTTTGAATACGAATCGTGCATTAAAAAATTTGCTGAAGGGAATTATACGATAGGTTCTTTTTTGCAACTACTTGTAATGATATTTTTCATCCTGGCATTGAGAGGAATTAGAAAAGATCAGAAGATTGTTGCAGAAAGCGACCGGTTGAGGTAATTTCATCAAAGATATTTTGATGTATATCCCGACTTTTTCTTTTTAAGTTCCAAAGGTGTTCCTGCAAATACCAGTTGACCTCCTGCTTCACCTGCTTCAGGACCAAGATCTATAATCCAATCACAACTTTTCAATACATCAGTGTTATGTTCGATTACTATGATTGAATGCCCCTGTTCAACCAATGCATTAAATGAAGTCAACAGTTTTTTAATATCGTGAAAATGAAGTCCGGTTGTTGGTTCATCAAATATAAACAATACACTTCCCTGTGATTTTCCTTTTCCTAAAAAAGAAGCCAATTTTACACGTTGGGCTTCGCCCCCACTCAGAGTATTGGAAGATTGTCCCAACTTTACATAACCGAGTCCCACATCTGATAAAGGTTTGATTGCTTTGGCAATATCAGCACCATGTTTGATATCCTGACTGAAAAAATCCATGGCTTCATCTACATTCATTTCCAGCAACTCATGAATATTCTTACCGTTATATGTAACTTCCAGTACTTCTTCTTTGAATCTCTTACCCTTGCATACTTCACACTCCAGATGAACATCTGCTAAAAATTGCATTTCTACAATTTGCTCTCCTTCTCCTTTGCATGCATCACATCTTCCTCCATCCACGTTGAACGAAAAATGCTTTGGCATATACCCCCTCATTTTACTTAGTGGTTGCTTTGAATATAAATCCCTTATTTCATCGTAGGCTTTAATATATGTAATCGGATTACTCCTGCTTGATTTTCCAATGGGATTTTGGTCAACCATTTCTATTTGTCTTATATAATCTATATCACCAGTTATTTTTTTAAATAACCCAGGCTTTTCTGTGATTTCACCTTTTATTTTCTTAAGTGCAGGATATAAAATCTTTTTTATTAGTGTGGTCTTTCCACTTCCGCTCACGCCACTTACTGCACATATTAGGTTTAACGGAAACTCTACAGAAATATTCTTCAAATTATTTTCAACAGCATTTTCTATTTTGATACTTCTATTCCATTTTCTGGTTTGCCTAGGAGCATCAATTGTAAGAACTCCTGAAAGATACTGACCCGTAAGGCTTTTTTTATTTTTGATGATTTCATTATAAGTGCCGGCTGCTATTACTTCACCGCCAAGATGACTGGCCAATGGTCCCATGTCTATTATGTAATCCGCCTCTTTCATCATCATTTCATCATGCTCTACCACTACAACAGTATTACCAAGATTGCGCAATTCTTTTAAAACCTTAATTAGTCGTTCTGTGTCTTTTGAGTGCAATCCAATAGAAGGCTCGTCTAAAATATATAAAGAGTTCGTTAGATTACTTCCCAGACTCCTGGTTAATTGTATGCGTTGACTCTCTCCTCCACTCAAACTATTTGCCAGCCTGTTTAAAGTAAGATATCCTAATCCTACTTCAATCAATGTTTTTAAACGATTGTGAATTTCAATGAGAATTCTTTTGGCCACTTGCTGATCATACTCACTTAGTTGTAATTTATTAAACCAATTCAATAAGTCATTTACAGGCCATTCACATATTTCTCCAATATTTTTATCGGCAACTTTCACGTACAACGCTTCATTTCGCAAACGATATCCATTGCATGAAGTGCACAATGTTCTTCCCCTGTATCTGCTCAACATAACCCTGTACTGTACTTTATAGAGGTTCTGTTCAACTTCCTTAAAAAAATCATTGATGCCATATACATATTCATTACCCGTCCACAATTGATTTAACTGGGTATCTGTCAAATCCATAATAGGTTTATGTATAGGAAAATCGAATTTTTTTGCAGCACTGATGAATGCATCTTTCCAGGAACTTAATTTCTCGCCTTTCCATGGCGCAACAGCCCCTTCGAACAGACTAAGTCTTTTATCAGGTATTACCAGATCGGGATCAATTCCCAACACCTGTGAAAACCCCTC
>CANFOP010000057.1 GCA_947448685.1 Chitinophagaceae bacterium
ATTTTTTTGAGTAGTTTATGGGCAGTATTGTCTGCGTATGTTCCATAAGCTTCGGTAAAAATACCTTTTATTTTTCCATCTTTTGAAGAAATGGCATACAGAATTTCTTCATCAGAAGGATTGGTATCTCCTTCAAACCTGTAAGTTTTAACTATGATAAAATCATCCGGATATAAATATTGATTTGATTGTGAACATAATTTTTTGTTAAAAGCGATATTTAAATCAATGGAATAACCTGTCTTTTTTAAATCATTGATGGCTTCTACAATAGTATCATAACTTTTCATTGATTTTAATTTATTTAAAAAATACATTTATCAAATCCTATTGTCTACTGTATTTATCATTATGGTCAATGATTATGATTATTGGAAAAATTTCTTTTAAAAAGGGGAGAAGAATCAAGGTATAATTCACTAAAAACGATTAGATTACGTACATTGCAGTAACTAATTTTGAAAAGGAAGCGCATCAGAACCGATGGGTAGATTTAAATGAAAAATATGAGTAAAAGTAAAAAGAATAAGCCCGGAAAATCATCTCAGATTAAACTATTAAAGGGTAAGCTGGAAATCAGCAGAAGTGGGATGGGTTTTGTTGTGGTGGAAAATGAAGAGCGGGATATTTTGGTAAAGCCCAATGATTTCGGTAAAGCATTTCATGGAGATATGGTAAGAGTGCAGGTTGCGACTGGAGGTTCTCCTTTAAAAAGAGCAGAAGGCAAAGTGGTTGATGTCGTGGAAAGAAAACAAACCATTTTTGTAGGACATGTTCATGTAAATAAAAATATTGCATTTTTTGAAGTTTCTGGAGACAAGCCGATTCCTGATTTTTATATTCCGTTGGATAAACTGAATGGTGCAGTTGATGGTGATAAAGTGGTAGCGAGATTATTGAAATGGGATAAAGATGACAAAAAGCCAATTGCATCCATCGAGTCAGTTCTAACTGCATCCGATGAGTCGGATCTTGCAATGAAAGAAATTCTGATAGATGCCGGTTTCTCACTTGGATTTGATGAGGAAGTGATGAAAGAGGCAGAGCAGTTATCAGGAAAAATCACCAGAGAAGAAACAGTTAAAAGAAAAGATTGCAGAGATATTCTGACTTTCACCATCGATCCTGTTGATGCTAAAGACTTTGATGATGCGATTTCGATTAGGAATCTAGACAACGGGAATTATGAAATTGGTGTGCACATTGCTGATGTAAGTCATTTTGTGAAACCGGGATCCCATCTCGATAAATCGGCCTATGCACGTGCAACCAGTGTTTATCTGCCTGATAGAGTGAATCCAATGTTGCCTGAAAAAATATCAAATGATTTATGTTCTCTCAGGCCCAATGAAGATAAATACACTTTCTCGGTTATTTTTCAAATCAACAATCGTGCGGAAATCAAACATAAATGGATAGGCAGAACAATTATTCACAGTAATCACAGGTTTACTTATGAAGAGGTGCAGCAAATCATTGAGTCGAAGGAGGGATTGCATCACAAACCTATTTTATTGTTGAATAATCTTGCCCAGCAATTCAGAAAAAATCGTTTTGATAATGGTGCCATCAACTTTTCATCTACTGAAGTAAGATTTAAACTGGATGAAAAAGGAAAGCCTATTGGAATAGTTGTCAAAGAAAGCAAAGAAGCCCATAAACTGATTGAGGAATTTATGTTGCTCGCTAATAAAACGATTGCTGAGTATGTTTCAAAAATTAAAATCAATAAGGAGCCTATACCATTCCCTTATCGCATTCATGATAAACCGAATGAAGAAAAATTGAAGCCATTTTCTGCATTTGCAAGAAAGTTCGGTTATAAATTTGATGTTCACAATGAAAAAGAAATCGCCGCTTCATTTAATCAGTTGCTAAATGATGTTCAGGGTAAGCCTGAGCAACATGTGTTGGAGCAATTGGGAATCAGAACAATGGCTAAAGCAGTCTATACTTCCAGCAATATTGGACATTACGGATTAGGATTTGAAAATTATTGTCATTTCACTTCTCCTATCAGAAGATATCCTGATGTGATGGTTCATCGTGTATTACAGGAATGTTTGGATAAAAATCTGAAGCCGGAGAAAAAAATGGAAGATCGTTGCAAACATTGCAGTGACAGGGAAAGAGCAGCGATGGAAGCCGAAAGGGCGGGAAATAAATACAAACAGGTAGAGTTCATGAAGCAATATTTAGGTGAAGAGTTTGAAGGTGTCATTAGTGGTGTGGCTGCTTTTGGCTTTTGGGTGGAAACAATTGATCATAAATGCGAAGGATTAGTGAGCATTAAAGATTTGAATACTTATGATGATTTCAGACATGATGAATCTGATTATGCTTTGGTAGGGCTTCGTACCAAAAAGAAATTCAGAATGGGAGATAAAATCAACATTCGCGTAGTAGCGGCTAATCTTACAAAAAGACAATTGGATTACGAATGGGTTATGGAAGGTAGTGGAGGAATTATCAAAACAAAAAAAATAAAACTGAAAAATGAAAATTCAAAGGTAAAAAGTAAAAAGTAAAAATCTTAAACCCTTGAACTCTTGAACCGTTAAACCGTTTATATGCATTCTTTCAAATCATTGTCAGATCAATTTGAAAATTATTTCAATAAAAGACATTTTCCATTATCACCTGCAAACTTATACGATGCGGCTCAGTATATTTTGAAAATTGGTGGTAAACGTGTACGTCCCGTTAGTGTTTTAATGGCATGTGAATTATTCAGTGAAATAACGGAAGACACTTATCATGTTGCAACAGCCATTGAATTGTTTCATAATTTCAGTTTGATTCATGATGACATCATGGATAAGGCACCTTTAAGAAGAGGTACGGAAACTGTTCATTCAAAATATGGAGAATCAACCGCTTTGCTGGCTGGAGATGTGATGTTGGTAGCGGCTTATGAGGAAATAAATAAGATACATCCTTCTAAATTGCATGATGTATTAGCGCTATTTAGTAAGACTGCAAAAGAAGTTTGTGAGGGTCAGCAAATGGATATGGATTTTGAAAAGAGACATGAGGTAAAACTGGATGAGTACATAGAAATGATTACATTGAAAACATCCGTATTATTGGCAGCAAGTTTACAAATGGGAGCCATATTAGGTGGAGCAAGTAAAGGTAATCAACAACATTTATATGAGTTTGGGAAAAATGTTGGCATTTCTTTTCAAATACAGGATGATTATTTGGATGCATTTGGGGATCCGGAAAAATTTGGAAAACAAATAGGAGGTGATATATTATCCAATAAAAAAACATTTTTATTAATTCATGCTTTGTCTGTTGCAAATGACCATCAAAAAAAAGAATTAGAGCAATTGATGGCCGGAAATGATGAAAAAAAAGTAGAAAAAGTGCTGCATATTTTTAAAGAATGTAAAGTTGAAGAATGGGCAAATTCGTTGAAAAAGAAGTATGCGGATTTGGCCATCAAGCATTTAGATGATACGGCTGTTTCTGAACAAAGAAAACTTGAGCTGAAAAATCTGACTCAATTGTTGTTAGAAAGAAACGTGTAAAACTTCACCTATTATTCCATGTAAAACTTGATTCTTATGAGTAATTCATTATTTAGAAGAAAAACCATTGATAATATCATTGCTGAAGGATCTGATGATTCTCATGGTGCCGGATTGAAAAGAGTACTGAATGTTAAAGACCTTACATTTTTTGGCATAGCGGCTATTTTGGGAGCAGGGAGCTTCAGCAGTTTAGGAGGAGCTGTTTTTAGCGGCGGACCCGGCGTTATTGTGTTATTTATTATTACAGGTATAGCTTGTGCATTTACTGCATTTTGTTATTCTGATTTTGCCAGTCGGATACCCGTTGCCGGTAGTGCTTACACCTATGCATATGCGAGTTTTGGTGAAATCTTCGCATGGATTATAGGATGGGCTTTGATTATGGAGTACTCTATTGGAAACATATATGTATCCTATAGCTGGAGCGATTATTTTACTTCTTTTCTGGAAAGAATGCATATCAATGTTCCTGCTTATTTATGCACCAGTTACATGGAAGCAAAACATGCCATACAGGCAAATACAAATAGTCTAGAATTGCGTTCGGCATGGAATGACGCACCGGTTGTTGCTGGCGTAAGATGTATATTAGATTTGCCTGCACTTATTATTAATGTGCTGATTACTTATCTTGTTTATAAAGGTGTAAAAGAAAGCAGAAACTTCAGTAATCTGATGGTACTGCTGAAATTGGGTGTTGTATTTTTGATTATCATAGTGGGTGGTTATCTTGTTTTGCATAATCATTTAACCGATAATTGGTTGCCAGCCAATACAGAGGGTGTGAAATCATTTATGCCAAATGGATTCAAGGGGGTTATGGCTGCAGTAGCAGGTGTATTCTTCGCATATATCGGATTTGATGCAGTCAGTGTTTTGGCAGAAGAAAGCAACAATCCGCAAAAAGATTTGCCAAGAGGTATGATTTACTCTTTGGTCATTTGTACTGTTATCTATATTCTGCTAACCCTTGTATTGACAGGCGCCGTCAATTATCAACATTTCGAAAATATCGGTGATCCGCTGGCATTTATATTTGAAAAACAAAACTTAAATGTTGGTTGGATGCAATTGTTGGTGGCTGTTTGTGCCGTTGTTGCCATGACAAGTGTATTGCTGGTATTTCAAATGGGCCAACCAAGAATATGGATGAGTATGAGCAGAGACGGCCTGTTGCCAAAAGTTTTCCAAAAAATACATCCTACTTTTAAAACACCATCATTCTCCACCATAGTAACCGGGTTGGTTGTTGGAGTTCCTATTTTGTTTACCGATAAAACCTTCGTACTCGATTTTACAAGTATTGCTACCTTGTTTGCTTTTGTATTGGTATGCGGTGGTGTTTTGTTTTTGCCAAGAAAAGTAAAAGAGCCAGGCAAGTTTCATTTACCTTTTATTTCCTCGAAATTTATTTTTCCTTTGATTGTGTTGATTAGTATGATTATCATTCAATTAAAAGTTGATAATTATTTTTCAAATATTTTTGAATTTGAAGTAGATGAAGCAACATTGACCTATAATATTTCTGCTATTGTATTTTGGGCCGTTTGTCTGTTGCTTTCTATAGGAGCATATATCAAAAACTGGTCACTGATTCCGTTAATGGGATTGATTACTTGCCTTTATCTGTTAACAGGTATGACTGCCATGAACTGGGCCTGGTTTGGGGCATGGTTATTAATCGGTTTGATAGTTTATTTTATGTATGGAAATAAGAAAAGTAAACTTGCTAAAAATTAATTTTTATTGTTGATGAAATACGAGGTAGGAGATAAGATCATTGTTCTTCATTCTGACGAAGAAGGGAAAGTTACTGAAATTATTAATGATAAAATGGTGATGATTGAAGTAAGGGGAGTTAAGTTTCCTGCATACATGGATCAGATTGATTTTCCTTATTTTAAAATGTTTTCTCAAAAGAAAGTAATCGAAAAAAAGAAGATTTTTATAGATGAAGTAAAAAAGGAAAAGCCCACAGGAAGAAAAAAGGTTGCAGATGGTGTATTTATAAATCTTATTCCTGTATACGATAAGGATATTTTTGATGATGAGGTAGTGGAAAAGCTCAAGTTATACCTCATAAATTACAATGAAGAAGAGTATTATTTCAAATACAATTTGTCTTTTTTAAATGAAAGTCATTTCGAATTAAACAGTAAAATAACCGGTTTGACAGATTTTTATTTGCACGACATTCTATTTGAAGATTTAAGCGACAATCCATCTTTCAATTTTGAATTTTCACTGATAAAAGAAAATAAAAAGAAAGCACCATTTTTCGAAAGATCTTTAAAGTTGAGAGGAAAACAAATTTTTAAAAAGATTGAGGAAATTCAATTGAAAAATGAGCCTTCATTTTCTTATGAGTTGTTTGATTTCTATCCCGATAAAATTGATGAACCGACCATTGATTTAACCAAATTAGGAAATGCAGGATTTAGAATGTACGAAGCTGCGCGTATTAAAGATTATCTTCCCCCACCAAGAACAGTGGTTGATTTGCATATTGAAAAGTTGGTTGACAATCTTAGTGATCTTTCACCTGCTGAAATCTTGGAAATTCAATTAAATGAGTTTGAAAAGTATTTTGAATTAGCAGTTTTACATCACCTTGCATCTATTATTTTTATTCATGGAATAGGAGAGGGAAAATTAAGAAGTGAAATCCATGAAAGGCTTTCACTTAAATCAAAAGTGAAATCGTACGTGAACCAGTATCATCATTTATATGGGTATGGGGCTACCGAGGTTTTTTTGGGGAAGTAAGAAAATTAGAAAGTGAAACGGAAAAATTAAAAAAAGTATGACTTTTGATTTTATAATGATTACTTTTTTGTAAAAAAACTCAAAAATCCCAGTCCGGTAATGCTTGCTATTGCAGAGGCAATAAAAATGGAAATTTTAGCAATATCAATTTCGTTTTGATTTTTGCATGCTAATAATGTGATGAAAATACTCATAGTAAATCCTATTCCTGCCACTATGCCAACACCTGCAATTAATTTCCAGTTTACACCCTTAGGCAATTCGCAAATACCCCACAAAACAGACAATCTGCTGAATAAATATATTCCTGTTGGCTTTCCAATTAAAAGACCTACAATGATTCCTGCACTCAGGTTTGACAATATACTGTTTTGCCAATTCGAATTCAATACAATACCTGTATTGGCTAATACGAACAAAGGAACTATAAAAAATGCAACAGGTTTATACAATAATTCCTGTAATTTGCTGGAAACGGATTTTTTATCATCTTTTTCAGTTGGAATTACAAATGCCAATAACACACCAGATAATGTAGCATGTATACCCGAATGCAACATAAAATACCACAGGGAAACTCCTCCAGCAAGATAAATGAACAGATTTCGAACTTTATAATGGTTTAAGATGTATAAAAGTATCAAAATCGAAATGGAAATTATCAAATTACTTATTGAAATTGTTTCAGAATAAAAAAATGCAATTGCCAAAATTGCCAATAGGTCATCAATAACAGCCAGGGTGGTTAAAAATATTTTCAATGATGAAGGAACTGCATTTCCTAACAATGACAATATTCCTAAAGCAAAAGCAATATCTGTTGCCATAGGTATTCCTGCAGCATTTTCTACACTTGAATGACGATTAAATAAAAGAAAAATAATTACAGGAAATATTACACCTCCGATGGCACCAATAATAGGTAATATGGCAATTCTTGTATTGGATAATTCTCCATACAAAAACTCCCGTTTCAATTCTAGTCCGATTAGTAAAAAAAAGACACTCATCAGTCCATCGTTTATCCAATGTGTCAGCGTACTTCCAAAAATCGGCATTTTCCAGCATTCTATATATTGATCTCCTGAAGAACTATTGGCAAGAATCATTGAAATCAATGTGCAAATTATGATGATAAAGCCACCTGATTTTTCACTGGAAAGAAACTTTCTGTATATAGATGAAATATGCATTGAAACAATTTAAAAGTAAAAATTTTTAAACTTGACTTTTGAAAAATAAATACCTAAAAATAAATCTTTTAGATTGATAACAATAAAACTTAATTTTACAATCTATCAGCCGGTTATCGTTCCGATTATTCGGAAAGGAAAGTCCGGACAGCAAAGGGCAACACACCGGTTAACGACCGGCTTCTTCTGCAGAGAGGAAAGAGAAAGTGCCACAGAAAATAACTGTCCTTAGCAATAGGGATGAGGGTGAAAACGTGAGGTAAGAGCTCACGGCATTGATTAGTAATAGTCATTGCGGGTAAACCTTGTGTGCTGTAATGCCACGTAAATCAGTGTTTGAGAACGGCTCGTTCAAATACGGTTCATTCCGTTGCGCTGAAGGGTAGGCAGCAAGATTGTGTCAGTAATGGCACAGCTAGATAAATGATAACCGCTGTCGTGTTCGCATGGCAGTTACAGAATCCGGCTTATGGCTGATAGTTTTTTTTGTTTCAGCGATTGCTGATTTTAAAATTTCGAAAATATTTCTTTGATTTTTTTCGCTGCTACCTTATCAATGGGAAATGATACACTTTCTTCCGAGAATTTATCCCATTCAATAAATCTAAAAGATTCTGTCTGCTGAGTATCAGCATATTTTTTCATCTTTTCTTCATCGAACTCAAATGGACTATTCGATAATTTTATTTTAATCGGTTCTGCAGGTTTCACAAGATAGTAAATGGAAATGATCTGATGTGCAGCATTAAATGCACTTTGCTGAAAAAAATCAGTTGTATAAAGGTGGTCGGTTATTTCAACTTTTAAATTCATTTCTTCTATGAATTCTCTTTTCAAGCAGTCAATGGTTCCTTCTCCATATTCTAATCCTCCACCGCAAAATTTAGTGATTTTGAAATCTCTGATAAGTTCATCGCTTACAAGCACTTCTTTATTATTATTGATAAGTATTCCGTAAACTCTGATATTGAACATAACTATTTTTTTATTCTGCGAATATAATTGTACAGTGCAAAACCTACAATCATACAACAAATGCTAACAGGAATCCAAAAAGCATTATGGGAATGCTGGAATGGCAAGGGTACATTCATACCATAAATACTTGCAATCAATACCGGTATGCTTAGAAATATGGTCAATGTGGTCAGTCTTTTCAACACTTCATTTTGATTATTGCTGATGATGCTGGCAAAAGCATCTAAAGTGCTGCTTAATATGTTGGTATACGTATTCGCTGTTTCCAGCGCTTGAGATGTTTCAATGATCAGGTCGTCCAGGAAATTCTTTTCATTTTCTGTAAGTCCCAGAAAATCGGTTCTTGCCATTTTCATCATCAGCAGTTCGTTACTGCGAAGGGCTGTAACAAAATATACCAGACTTTTTTGTATTCTCATCAACTGAAGTAATTCTTCATTTCTGTTGGAGTCATATAATTTTTGTTCTAGCGCATTTCTTCTCTGATTGATTTCTTTCAAATACTCCTGAAAATTAGTAGTGATTTTTTCAAAAATCTTAAGCACCATCATATTTTTCTTGTCAGGATGTCTGTTCTGAAAGCTATTTAGAAATTTCTTGATGGCTTCATTTTCAAACGAGTTCACTGTAACTATCTGCCCATTGGTCAGTATGATGCAAATAGGGATGGTGATGTAAAATGCATCACTTTCATTGAAAGAATTGTTTTCAGTGGGTGTTTTGATGACAACCAATTTTACATCACCTTCCGTTTCATAACGGCTTCTTTCATCTATATCTAAAGAATCTTTCAAAAAATCGATGGGAATATTCAGTGAATTACTCAATTCAGAAAATTCTTCCTGTTTTAACGGTGGAAGAATATTTACCCAAGACCCTGGAATTGGCTTATCAATGGCAATAGTTTGCTGATCTACTATTTTAAAATACTGAATCAAGGATGTTTTTTTAATTAATGTTCTATTTGAATATTTGATATATCTATTTCACCTTTGAAAACAAACATGGCTGGTCCGCAAAGCCATATATCTTTGTAAGTTGTTTCGCCGGTTTTATTGAACTCTACACTTAAGTTTCCACCTGGCGTTTTAACCTCAACCCTGTTAAATCCTCTTTCATTATGAGCCGAAACCAATGCTGCTGCTGTTACTCCGGTGCCGCAACTTAATGTTTCATCTTCAACACCTCTTTCGTATGTTCTTACAAAAATACTGTCGCTGTCAAGTGTTTCAACAAAATTAACATTGATTCCTTCTTCTGTGAATGGTTTGCTTTCTCTGATAGACTTTCCGTTTTCCACCACATTTATTTTAGTCATGTCATTAACATGTTTCACATAATGAGGTGAACCGGTATTTAATATTGCATGGGCATCATGTAATTCAACTTCATTCACATCCAGCATTTTCAAACGGATATGTTCGTTTTTGTCAATTTCTGCTTCATGTTCTCCGTCCACAGCCATAAAACGATAAGTATAATTGTGAATACCCATGTTAAAAGCAAATTTAACCATACATCTCCCGCCATTTCCACACATCGTGCTTATTCTCCCGTCCGAATTATAATATTTCATTTCAAAATCATAGCCCTCTTTAGTATTCATCATCATCAAGCCATCTGCCCCAATACCAAATTTTCTGTTACATAGAAATGATACTTCTTTGGATGTTAAACCATCGTATTGTTTATTTCTGTTGTCTAAAATGATAAAGTCATTCCCTGTTCCCTGATATTTATAAAAACCTACAATCATAAGGATGAGTCAGCAATATTTTCAAGTGTAAGTAAAATTAATTTTTCCACTGCTGCATTTCCATCAGCAGAAAACTCTTTTGTAATTCTGTTGGCAACGATGGCATTTAATGACAAACAGTGATGCCCCAATATTTTGCCCATACCGTAAATAGCGGAAGTTTCCATTTCAAAATTGGTAATCTTATGGTTGCCAAAATGAAAACCTGTTAACTGATCAATCAATTTTGGTTGAGAAAGTCCCATTCTCAGAACTCTGCCTTGCGGTCCGTAAAATCCTGGACAGGTTACCGTAATACCATGATGGAATCCTTCTACAAATTCTTTTAAAATTTTCGCACTGGCAGCATTTACATAAGGGGTAATAGCAGACTGATTCAATTGTGTATGATTATTGAATGCATTCAGCAATTGTGTTTCATCCTGACTGATACTTTGCTGATAAAAATGCATAAGATTGTCAAGCCCCAAACCATGTGTACTGGCAACAAAACTGTCTACTGGAATGCTTGATTGCAATGATCCGCTTGTTCCTAATCTAATGATATTTAAAGAGGTTATTTTATCTTTTACAGTTCGCGTTTCAAAATCTATGTTCACTAACGCATCCAACTCATTTATCACAATATCAATATTGTCTGGACCAATACCAGTACTGGTTACGGAAATTCTCTTATTGCCAATATATCCTGTATGGGTGATAAATTCTCTATGACGGTTTTTAAATTCAATTCTGTCGAAATGTTTACTTACTTCTCCAACTCTGTCAGGATCTCCAACGGTAATGATGGTATGTGCGATTTCTTCCGGACGGCAGTTTACATGGTAAACAGCCCCTCTGTTATTGATAATCAATTCAGATGCTTCAATCGTTCTCATTTTTAATATTTTTAATAAGTTTATTTTTTGACTATTTGTATTTTATATTGTCAATAAAATTACCTTATTTTGTGTGATAAATTGAAAATTGGTTCAATTTGTTTAACTGGTCCTTTGGCCGAGTGGCTCAGGCAAAGCTCTGCAAAAGCTTCTACAGCGGTTCGAATCCGCTAGGGACCTCAACAATGCCTCGGTATTTTCCGGGGCAATTTCATACGTATATGTTTTCAAGACTTAGTCATATAATCGGAATAGTTGCCTGTATAGCCATCATCGGTGCATGTTTTTTGCCATGGTGCCATTACAACAATATCAATGAAACTTTTACAGGATTTCATGTTACTCGATTTTCAACAGGTAACTATTATGGCAAAGCCGGCAGAATCATTACAGTTTTTTCATTGATAATTCTCTTATTGATGCTGATTAATAAAGTGTGGGCCAAAAGAATTAATCTTTTTATGGCCGCATCTTTGTTTGCATACACCATACGAACCTATATTATTTTTACCAGCGCTTTATTTGAAGGGGAGGTGGAAAAGAAAGCCGGTATTTATTTGATAATATTGCTCTC
>CANFOP010000058.1 GCA_947448685.1 Chitinophagaceae bacterium
CAATGAAGATATAATTTCTTTGCCGGCAGTTTGAATCAGTTCGATTCTTTCCTTTGAAGTTCTGCGTTTATAGTTGTCAAATTCAGCAAACAATCTGAGATATTTATCTTTTTGCTCATCTAGTTCTGCCTTCAATTTTTCCAGATCTGAAACTTCTGCATGTAGGGTATTGTTTATATCAGATATTTCGGGATTTTCTGATTCTGTTTGCACATTTTCCTGTTCGTTCATACTTGTATTATTTTCTTCCATAATAATTTGCTTTTCGATGAATATGCACTCAAACATGTTGCCAAATCCTTTTGGGCAGTCATTTTGACACAAAAATTGATTGAAAAAAGTAAAGAAATGCTAAAATTACCTTAGAACCTGAAATTTACCAGATTCCAAAACGAAGTTGTTTTTATCTCTTAATTGATAAATATATATCCCACGATAGAAATCTTCTAAATTGATATTAGTTTTATAAGAAATATTCTTCATTTCATAAACCTTCTTTCCCATGAAATTAAAAATCAGCAAAGAAAATCTGTTGTTATAATTTCGCTGAAAGTCGAAGTTTATAGATACAGAAGCAGGATTTGGGTAGTATTTCAACATCTTATTACTCCATTGATCAGCAATTGGTTTTAATTGTGAAAAACCAGATGAGTTGAAACCTGCAACCAGAATGATTATGTATATAATTTTTTTCAATACTTTAAAAGTAATGATTTTCTTGTAAAAATCAAAATTCTATTCAATTAGTGTAAAGTAGAAAGTATATCATTGATTGCTGTAAAATTGGGCACATCTCCTGCACTTTCCAATACTTCAGCATATTGAATAATTCCTTGTTTATCAATAATAAAGGCAGCTCTTTTGCTTACACCCTTCATGTTCATGTCTGTAAAAGACTCATACATTGAATGGTAGGAGGCAGATACCTCTTTGTTGAAATCACTCAGCATAGGAAAATTATATTGTTGGTCTTCCTTGAACTTTGCCAAAGTAAAAATTGAATCTACTGAAATAGCCAGCAACTGAGCATTGGCATTTGAATAACGGGCAATATCGTCTCTTACACCACATAATTCATTGGTACAAACTCCTGTAAATGCCTGAGGAAAAAACAGCAAAAGAACATTCTTTTGGTTTGTGAAATCACTTAAATTTATTTTCTCTTTTGTTGAAGAATAAAGTGAAAATTCCGGAGCTTTTTGACCTATTTGTAATGACATAATTGTTTAGTTTAAATTGAGTTGCAAAGTTAATAAAGATTTATTGATTATTTGCCACTAATTTATCATAAAGAGAAGCACATTTATTTAAGCAGAAACATACTAAAAAGTAAAAAAAATCAATTCAAACTATAATTGAAAGTTGAAAAGTTGCTGAAAAAACACAGCCTAAAATTTAGGACATTTAACTGCATCCAGACTACTGTTGTCTTTGTTGAAGCCAATGTAAGATAATGAAAATTCAAATCCTCCTTGTCCCTTGCTGCCTTCTTTAAGTGAGGATATGTTTGTATCATAACTTCCTGCTATGGTTAAAGATTTGAACTCTAATTTTGCAACTGGAATGATGGCATCTCCCCATCGTAAATAACTGCCTGCATGTAAGGTACAACTGGATTCCTCTTCGCTATTGACTTTAATAGAATAAATGGCACCAATCATACATTCTCTGCTACTTCCCTGAATTGAATAATCAGATTGGATGGTTACATATTCATTTTCATTTCTGTTTAATTTAACTCCTGCTGAACTAACCCATTTAGGAGCAATACTTAAATCAGCGGCATCGTAAAAAGAAATTTTTCTTGGTTTATTGAAATGATGATAAGCAATTCCTATAAAAAAATTATCCTCAGGATTTTCACTTATTTGAGTATTGATGCTCATTCCCGCACTACCGTCAAAATATGAATAGCCAACTTTTGAAAAATTTTCGCCATCATTCAACGTTCCGTTGTATGACTGTCCGTCAAATTGGTTGTTAGTAGTGATTTTGCTTCTGTCGAATTTTCTTTGGACAAAACCTGCCAACAATCCTACAGATAAATAAGTGTTGTTTTCCTGACTGATTGATTTATGGAAATTGAACGTAGGTAAAACTTTAGTGGTTGATAATGAAATACTACCTGCTTTGTCATGTACTATTTCTCCGCCATATGTAACAAAATCATCACCTTCGCCTATTTTTCTTTTAATCTCACCACTTAAGTAGGTGGTTTGGTAGGGAACTGAAATACTGTTCCATTGAGAGCGATACACACATTGAAATCTCGAGTCTCCGCTAAAAAGTCCTGCCAAAGAGGGGTTTCTGAGTAGTGGGGTTTCAAATATTTGCGAGAAATGGATGTCCTGTCCATATAAACCAACTTGGCAAATCATTTGCAACAATATGACAAAAGAGTATTTCGAAATTTGTTTCATATGGGTAGGTTTTCGGATGTCTGTTATGGATTAAACGAATTTTCATTCAATTTATTTTGTTCAGCAACATTATTTAAGAAGGGAAATATCTCCTTTAAAAGTAAGGGTTGAATTATTGTCACATTGCACTTCCACTATGTAAACAAAAACATCAGAACCAAGCGGTTGACCTTTAAAAATCCCATCCCAACCTTTACTTGCATCATTTGCTTTGAAATTATTTCTTTCAAAAACAATTTCTCCCCAACGTGAAAATATCTTTAAGGATTTGATACTGAAAATACCTGTCCCACGTGGATAATAAACATCATTCATACCGTCGTGATTTGGCGAAAATGTGTTGGGCATATATAAATTGGCTCCGTTACATAATACATTTATTGTGACTGCATCCGTGCTTTTACAACCACCGGCATTAGAAACTTCAATTTCGTATGTGGTTGTTTCATTTGGTTTCACGGTAATTCTGCCGTCTACATTTCTGAATTGATTTGCTGTAGGAGTCCATTTAATATTCGTAACGTCGGAGGAAAGACGGGGAATCAGTTCGATTGATTGACCAACGTTGATGGTTTTATCTTCTCCGGCATCAACCACAGGGTAGTTGTAAACAATTACGGGAACATAGGCGGTATCTGTAAAACAATGTTTACTGTCTGATCCAATAACCTGATATGTGGTGTTAATCGATGGTGAAGCATTTGGTGAAGATGCATGATTATTGTCCAATCCAGTTGATGGATACCATGTATATATTTCTGCGCCTGATGCATTGATTTTTTTTGATGACCCTAAGCAAAGAGATTGTCTTTCGCTGACGCTTAAATTGAATGGATATTTCACATCTACCCAAATGCTGTCTTTTTTTATACAACCATGATTCGTTTTGCCAGTAACCGTGTATATTATGACGCTATCAGTGTTCGTTATTGGATTGGCGCAATTAGTGCAACTAAGTCCTCTGGATGGACTCCAAATAAACTCATCAGCTCCTTCGGCATGCAAATTAATGCCTCTTCCGCTGCATAATGTAGTGTCGCTACCAGCATTTGTTGTCGGATACGGGTAGGCTTCAGCGTTAGTATTGACTGTATCTCTGCAACCGAAACTGTTGGTTAATATTGCAGTTACCGGATAAGTTCCTGCTGTGGAAAATACCTGCGGATTTGGATGGATTTCATTTGACATTGCTCCATTTCCGAAATCCCAAGACCATGAAATTGCTGACGTATCATTGTTGGCTATGCTACCTATGAATTGAATGCTGATTCCAGCACAACCATTCGGTGATTGAGTAACCATGCCACGAGGAGAAGAAACCACATGAACATTTATCGGGATTATTGCTGTATCTGTGCATCCGTGTGCTGAATTTACAATAAGTGTAGTGCTATATGTACCAGTATCATTATACAGATGTGCTGGATTTTGAGAATGGTCAATGGTTCCATCTCCAAAAAGCCAGTCATATTGTGAAATGATATCATCATTTGGAGTAACGATGTTATTGAATTGTACTATTCCGGCATCGCATAACAGATGAGTGCTTGTTTGGAATCCGGCATGGATGCTGTAAATTTTTATTGTGTCGGGTTTGGTTAATGTAACAACACATCCTGTACTGTCTTTTAATAACAGTTTTGGCATGAAATTTCCGCTTGTTGAGTATGAATGAAGTTGAATAGAATCTGTTGTAATGTTGGTATTTCCATCACTGAAATCCCAGATAAAATAATTGGTATTGATAGCATTGGCATTAAAATGAATGTCAGTAGGTGCGCAGCCAAATGTTTTATCATAACTGAAATCACCTCGAGGTCCATGAACAATAATGGTTTTTTTAATCGAATCCACACAACCACCATTTGCAGTAACAATCAATTTGGCGGTATAATTTCCCGATATGGAATAAAAGTGAGAGGGATTATCAAATAATGTGCTCGTATTGTCTCCAAATGACCAGTATTGAGAAGAATAGTTTTGTGAATGATTGCTGAATGTTACAATCAATGGCGGACAATTACCAATGGAATCACTTACTGTAAAATTGGCTACAGGAGTGGAAACATGAATGTAATTTGTTTTTCTAATCGTGTCACTGCATCCTAGACTGTTTGTAGAAATCAAACTGATGCTGTATACCCCATTTTCATTATAACTATGAGTTGGATTTGCAATCAATGAAGTATTACCATCACCAAAGTTCCATAAATAGGTATTGCTATTTCCTGATGATAAATTAATAAAGTTTGCATTGCTGTTAGGACAAATCCCAGTATCAATTGTTTGAAAATCAGCATGCGGGTTATTGATGAAAATTAAATTATTTTTTGGAATGCTGCTTTTGCATCCCGCACTATCCATTATTTCCAGGGTTACTGTGTATGACCCTGAATTTACATAGTAATGATTCGATAATCCAATGAAGGTTGTATCTTTCATACCATCACCAAAACTCCAAATCCATGATTTTATTGGATTTCTTCCATCAGGCAGAGAGTTGTCTGAAAACTCAACTGAAGCATATTTACAAGTGCTGGTTGTTGAACTGTAAAAATCTGCGTATGGTCCATTTACTTTGATATACCCGTTTTTTGATACTGTATCTTTGCACCCATTGATATCAGTTGCGTATAATGTAACATCATAGATTCCGGGTATGTAATAAGTATTTGAAATTGGATACCCTAAACCATTTTGTCCGTTACCAAAATCCCATCTGATGGATGAAAAATAACCATTAGTAACAGATGTCAAATTGAAATTGGCAGCATTTAATTTACAGATGGAAGTATCCCTTGACATAAAATCAGGACTTTCATTGATTACAACAATACTTTTGCTGGTTGTATCACTGCAGCCCGTTACATTGTTGAAAACAATTAATGTAACATTGTAAAATCCTGAATTTGTATAGTTGTGAACCGGATTCTTAATTACGGAAGTAAATCCGTCGCCAAAGTTCCATAGCCATGAATCCGCACCTTTTGAATTATCAATAAAAGACTTTTTCAGTTTGTCTGTACAGTTGTTTGTAAAATAAAAATCTGCAATAGGTGGATAGATTTGAATATAGTTTATCATCGTCAATGTATCTCTGCATCCGTTGTTATTTACAATCAGCGTAACATCAAATGCGTCAGAAATATCAGTGGTATCTACGTAATTGTGTTGAGGGTTTTGCAGAGTTGAACTTGCTCCATCTCCAAACAACCAAAGCCATTCACTCACAGAATCTTGTATAGGAGTTAAATCAGTAAACGTAACTGCTGTTGAAGCACAAGTAGCACGAGGATCTGCGGAAAAAGACGTATTGGGTCTAACTCCAACAACAATAGCCTTGCTGTAAAATACAGTGTCTGTACAACCATTTGCTGTAGTTATATTTAAAGTGATATCGTATTTTCCTTGATTTTGATACGTATGATTTGGAAATTGAACATTCGAAAAGAAACCATCTCCGAAATTCCAATGATAACTTATTACACTATCCGCATCAGACACATTGGGTTGAAGATTGGCAACTAATGGAGCGCAACCTGGTTGAGGAAAGTTCACAACGCTTGCTGTTGGCAACTTGATTTTAATGAAGTTGTTTTTAATCACAGTATCTCTGCAACCAACATTATTTTCAGCAATCAAAGAAACAGAAAAGTTGGATTCCATGTCATAGATATGAGATGGATTTGTATCCGTTGAACCAGAACTGTCACCAAATGACCACCAGTAATTAACAGCATTGATTGATTCATTATGGAAATCAACTTCCAACGGGGTTTTACAGGAATTAACCGGATTTGCTGAAAAATCTGCATTGGGAATATCGTTTATTATTATTTTTTTAATAATGGAATCTTTGCATGTTTGCAACTGAACAATGAGTTTTACATAAAAAGTATCATTGCTTGAATACTGTTTTACAGGATTATTTGAAACGGATGTAGTGCCATCACCAAAATTCCACAAAACATTTTGGGGAGCAGGAGTTGTATTGTTTTGAAATTGAATGGAAGAATGTATGCAGGCAAAGTTTGGTGAACTGAACATAGCCTGCAAATTTGAAATCCTAACCAGGTTATCTTTCACGATAGAATCAATGCAACCATTGCTATTAGTCACTTTCAAAGTAACTGAATAAGTTCCCCAATCATTGTAGGTATGTAAAGGCAAGTTATTTGTTGAAAAATTTCCATCACCAAAATTCCAGTAATAGGTTAAAGGACTGTCAGATGTGGAAGTGTTTAAAAAATTAATGCTTAATGGAGCAGTACAACT
This sequence comes from Chitinophagaceae bacterium, assembly GCA_947448685.1. Classification (GTDB taxonomy): domain Bacteria; phylum Bacteroidota; class Bacteroidia; order Chitinophagales; family Chitinophagaceae; genus Ferruginibacter. Next base: position 6,696 of record CANFOP010000058.1, read on the forward strand.
TGTTATGGGGGTATTAGAAAAATCTGCTGTCGGTTTCTCAAAGATGTGAATGTAATTAGTTCTTGTAACTGATTCAATACAACCATTGCTATTGGTGATTTTCAAAGAAACATTGAAATATCCTGCGGAATTATAACTGTGAACAGGATTGGAAAGATTACTCGAAGTGCCATCACCAAAATCCCAAAGTCTTTGAACAATATTTCCACTTCCTGCTATACTGCTGTCAGAAAAATTAATTGCTGAATTAATGCAATTGCTGGCAGAGGAACCATTGAAATTTACTGTAGGTTTTGCATAAACAGTGATGTACTCGCTTCTTAAAATTGAATCAATGCCGGCATTGTTTTGCACAATAAGTTTGACATTGTATTGCCCGGGATTGGTATAAATTGCTGTAGGATTCTCTAATGTTGAAATTGTACCGTTTCCAAGTATCCATTTGAAAGAAGTTGGATTTCCTGTTGATTGGTTACTGAAGCTTACTATCAAAGGTGAGCATCCGGCATTGTTTGACGCCGAAAAATTCGCAACCGGATTTTGAGCCAAAGAAACAAAACCAATAAAAACAGCAATCCAGGTTAAAAAAGTCAGTTTACTGGCGAAAGAAAGTTTCATAGGCGTGGGGTTAATGGTATAGGATTTGGAAAAAACTGTTATTATAGTATTAACTCCTTTTCAGTGAAAATATTGTGCCAAAAACAAGAAAAATTTATAGGGTTAAAAAAATTTATAAATAATTAAATAAAATAATTCGTAATTAATTAAAAAGCAATAATAAATGAAACTATAAATTAATAATGTGTATCAGATACCATAAATATTTTTAAACTTCTGTTGTGCATATTCAATAAAATATTTTGCATGTAAGGTTTCTCCGGTTGCATTTTTACACAATTCTTCAGAAGTAAAATAACGTCCGTGTGGATATATCTCTTTTTGCAACCATTGAAAAACTGAATGGATATTTCCCGATGCAATTTCAGCGTCAATTTGATGATTGGTTTTTGAAATAGTGTTCCATAATTGAGCAGCATACAAACTGCCAATGCTATAGGTGGCAAAGTATCCAAAACTTCCATGACTCCAGTGCACATCTTGTAAACAGCCATTTTTATCATCGGGTACTTTTATGCCTAAAAATTTTTCGTAGTATTCATTCCAAATAGCCGGAATGTCTTTAGAATTAATTGACCCCTCTATTAATTTTTTTTCTATTTCATATCTGATCATAACATGAAAATGATATGTCAACTCATCTGCTTCTGTTCGGATAAGTGAGGGTATAACTTTATTGATTCCTCTGTAAAAATCCACCACCGAAATACCTTCCAGCTGTTTTGGAAATATTTGTTGTAATGAGGGGAAATGAAATTTCCAAAATGGAAGACTTCTGCCAATACAATTTTCCCATAGCCTGCTTTGGCTTTCGTGAATGCTTAAACTGCAATACTCACCTAATGGCAATCCATATTCATTTGCTGGTAAACCTTGCTCATACAATGCATGTCCTCCTTCATGAATACAACTCCATGTCATGTTGGCCAAATTATTTTCATCAATTCGGGTGGTCACTCTTACATCTTGGCTGTTGAAGTTGGTAGTAAAAGGATGTTCGCTGATGTCTTGCCTCCCTGCTTCAAAATCGAAATGAATGTGTTTTAGTAATTCAATTCCAAATTTCCATTGAAGATTTTTATCAAAATGTTGATGTAGAAACTGATTGTTTATTTGAGGTTGTTGATTCAATGCATCAAGTAAAATTGAAAGCGAAGGAATCAACTCGGCAAATAACCTGTCTGTTGATTCAACTGTTAACCCTTTGTCATACTCATTCATCAAAGCGTCATAGGGATGCTTATCAAATCCAAGATAATCTGCTTCTTGCCTTTTGAGAATAATCAAATCCTGCAAAGGTTGTTGAAAAATCGAAAAGTCATTTTCTTTTCTCGATTTTATCCATGCATGAAAACTTTTATTTACCGCATCACTCATTTTTCTTACGAACGTTGAATCAAGTTTTTTATTTTTTTTATAATCCTGAAAACTCAATTCAACGTTTTTTCTTTGTCGATGATTTAACTGATTGTCTTTAATCAGTTCTTCTAGCAATGCCCCTGTTTTTTCATCAGTAAACAAACGATGTGCAGTTTCTGTTAATGTGCTTATTTGTCTGCCTCTCATGTCATTTCCCTTGGGTGGCAGATATGTTTCCTGGTCCCATTGTAAAACGGCTGCTGCATATTTTATGTCTGCTATTTCCTGAAAAAGCGCTTCGTAATTTTCATATTGATCTTTCATTGAAAAATATTTTGAGAGTTTTTATGCAATATAAATGAGAGTAGTTCAGAAAAAAAATATCTATTTTTAGAGTTCAATTTTTATAAAAAGTAAATCTTGTAAGCCCACGGTTAAAACCATGGGATATAAATAAAAATGTCAGAACAAGAATTTCCCTGGTATTATAAATGTAAAAAAGTAAATCATGAAATTATCAACCATCCTCTCAGTCATAGAAAAATTCGCCCCATTACATTTACAGGAAGATTACGATAATGCCGGGTTGATTACCGGAAACAGAGACATGAATTGTTCAGGAATTTTACTTGCGCTCGACGCTACTGATCAAGTTATCGACGAAGCAATCAAAAAAAAATGTAACCTAATTGTTGCGCATCATCCCATCGTATTCAAAGGTTTGAAAAAAATAAATGGAAATAATTATGTGGAAAGATCTATAATCAAGGCAATTAAAAACGACATTGCCATTTATGCTTCTCATACCAATTTAGATAATGTGATAAAAGGTGTAAATGGAAAAATGGCTGAAAAACTCGGCTTGCTCAACATGCAAGTTCTTCAGCCGTTATCAAATATGCTCCTTAAATTGAGTGTGTATGTTCCGGAAAATGCCCAAAATGTTTTGGAAAATGCACTATTTGAGGCCGGTGCAGGGCATATTGGAAACTACAGTCAATGTAGTTTTGTGTCTGAGGGAATTGGCAGTTTTTTGCCGGAAGAAAATGCCAACCCCGTTAGTGGTACAAAAGGAGTGAGGAATTTTGTAAAAGAAAAAAAGGTAGAAGTTGTTTTTCCCTCATGGTTGCAAAAAAGTATCCTTGATGCAATGAAGAATAATCATCCTTATGAAGAAGTAGCCTATGAGATTACCAATTTAGCTAATACATATCAAGATGCAGGTGCCGGTATAATAGGAGAATTGCCTGAAAGCATGCAGGAAGAAAGTTTCTTACAAAAAATATCAGAAACATTTAATTTAAGTATTATTAAACATACTAATTTGTTAGGAAAAGAAGTGAAGAAAGTAGCTCTTTGTGGTGGATCGGGTAGTTTTTTAATCGGTGCCGCCATTACCCAAAAAGCAGACTTTTACATCAGTTCAGATATCAAATACCATGAATTTTTTGATGCAGACAACAACATTATTGTTGCAGATATTGGCCATTTTGAAAGCGAACAGTACACAATTGAGCTTTTTGATGAGGTTTTGAGGCAAAATTTCCCTAACTTTGCAATCTTTAAAACAGAAGTCAACACCAATCCGGTACAATATTTTGTACCGTAACCTATGGTAAGTGTATATCATATTTGTATTGGTTTTGATAAAAATGTTCTCAAACAAATCAAATAAAATAATATGGCTGCAGTAAAAGAATTTTCGGTTGAAGAAAAATTGTCTTCACTTGTTCGTTTACAAAAAATTGACAGTAAGCTGGATGAAATTCAGATTTTGAAAGGTGAGTTACCGATAGAGGTAAAGGATCTTGAAGATGAAATTGAAGGTCTTCATGCTCGTCAAACTCGTATTGAAGAAGAAATAAACGGAATTCAGGAATTTATTGCTCAAAAACAGGAAGGAATTAAAGAAGCGCAAGCGCTGATTAAAAAATATGAGAAGCAAAGTGACAATGTAAAGAATAATCGTGAGTTTGAAGCAATCAATAAAGAAATTGAAATGCAGCAATTGGAGGAAAAGTTATGTGAGAAACACATAAAAGATGCAACAGAAGAAATTGCTGATAAAGCTCGTCAATTGGATCTTGCCAAAAAAGCGGTTGCTACCAAAGAAACCAACCTAAATGCTAAAAAAGCGGAGTTGGAAAAAATAATAAAGGAAACAGAAAAAGAAGAGGCGCAATACAACAAAGCAGCAACAGAGGCGAGAGGACATGCGGACGAAAGATTGTTGACCAGTTATGACAGAATTCGAAAAAACTATCGCAACGGTCTGGCTGTTGTACCCGTTGAAAGAGACAGTTGCGGAGGTTGCTTTCATGCTATTCCCCCACAAAAACAAAGTGAAATCAAGCTTCGTAAGAAAATAATGGTATGTGAAAACTGCGGTCGTATTTTAGCCGACGCTGATTTAACAGAATCAGTTGTAGTAAAATAATTTTATCGTATTAATATTTTATAGTCTACTCAATAACTGGGTAGACTTTTTTGTGAAATTAACTTTGGGATAATGTGATATTCTTCTTCACTACTTAGAACTTTTCATTAATTTGCCCTCTACAATATGTTGAAAAGACTTTACATACAGAACTATGCCATTATCGATGAATTGGAAGTGACGTTTGATGCAGGGTTGAATGTAATTACCGGTGAAACAGGTGCCGGTAAAAGTATTTTGATGGGTGCATTAAATTTGATTTTAGGTCAAAGAGCAGACATTGCATCATTGAGAGATGCTG
>CANFOP010000059.1 GCA_947448685.1 Chitinophagaceae bacterium
CAAGTATCGTCAGAATCAATATAGATGAGAATAAAAAGTTATCCAAAAATCTTGGAATTGACGAGATTCCATTCTTTAAATTATATAGAAACGGAAAAGAAATTGGTAATTATATCGGTCAAATGGACAAGGATTCTTTTATCAGAATATTGGATGGAAAATGATTTAATAAGTCAGTCCAATAACATTACTTCATACAAGCCGCTGAATAGATATCTTTTTTTTGTGCCTACTTCTTCGCATTGGTAACGCGTTCTATTTTTTTTGCCTCTGACAAAAGATCTTCCATCTTTTATGGTAAAAATCATACCATCTGTCAGTTGCTCCACTAAAAAATAATTTTCTTTTTGGATATCATATTTCTTTAAAACCCTCAACAGGTCTGTATCACCGCAACTGCTTGCAGCAGGATTTTTTAAAGTTTTTTGAAGGGCATTTTCAACTTCAGCAGGAAATAAATTTTTCTTTATGAATTTTGAAAGCAACTCACTGAATAAGAATTTCCATTCTTTGCCATGAGGGGACACCCGATTTGCATATTTTTCAAAAGTCAATAAATGAGCCAGTTCGTGTAACAGCGTAATTAAAAAAGAATATTTGTTGAGATTGCCGTTGACACTTATACGATGAGGTTTCCCGAAATGGGCATTCCGGTAATCTCCAAGTATGGTTGAGCGTTTACGCGTTACCGTTAAGTGTACCTTATATTGATTTAGATAATTTATCACATCATCCAAAGAACCTTCCGGAAGATAATCTGAAAGTTGTTTCAATGGTACCTCTTGCTTAGGCATCTTTATTATTGTTCAATTTGATTAAAGTGTAAACTTCTGCCCCTAGATAAATAAGATAAAATAACAGCGCGATAAAAATGCCTCTTTTATTAAAAGATGTCCCGCTGGCATAAACATATATCATTACAGCAATGACTGTTAAAAACATTTTAATCATCATACCTCCCATAATGCTTCTTACAAAAACATTCGGGTTTTTATGGTGAATTGCTTTTGTTTGTAGTAGCAACGACACTATACCGATAAAAAGCAGAAAATAATTAGCGGTATTCAATAAGGAAGAGTCTATTCTATTGGATTCCAAAAAATGAATTGATGTATTAATGCTGATAAATAAGATTAGAAAAGTGATAACTACAGGTAAGGTGTTCTTCAGATTTGTTAACATGAATATTTTATTTCTTTTTTCCGGTTTCAATAATGATTTTAATGATGGCCGAAGTGATGAATAATAAAGGAAATATCCAAACAGCCATGGGAGATTTTACATGCAACCATTTATCCAACTTAAGCCCACAGAATAAAAATATACCCAATCCAATCATGAACTGAGAACCAAGTCCTGCATATCTCCAAATATTATTATTGTTCTCCTTCAAGCAATTTTTGTTTAAGTATCAATTATTCATCAATATTTTCAATTTCAGGTAGCTTAAGTTTATTGGTATCTTTATATGTGAACTTACCTTTCAATACTTTCTCAATGTCTTCGTTAAATCTCGCTTGCTGATCAAGTGCTTTCTGCATCGAATCTGTGCGCATTTTCAACTCTCTGTAAGCCTTCATTTGCTTTACATTTCCATATCCCGAACCGGGTAAGTAGTATTTCAAGGGCGTGAAAATAATAAGTGAAACTGTCACCATGATAGTTATGACAAAAACTGAACTCATAGCAATGTAAACACTCAATCTGTTTAACTTGAATGTGATGACTTCTTCAAATGTGTCTTCATTGGTAATAACCAGCCGATACTTACTTCGAAGTCTTTTTAATCTGTTGTTTGCATCCATGGTCAAGCAGGATTATTCTTATATTTTTTGCTAAAATACACTCATTATTTAAATAAATCTGTTGTGTATGTAAGGATATTTTTAAAATGTCAATAAAAAATAATAAACCGTTAAACTTGTTAATTTGTATAGTATTTATCATTGTTGAGTTAAAAAAAAGTCCGATATTTAACACCGGTAAAATGTAGCCATTGCGAATCATTTGAATATACCTCTGCTGTTTCAATTTGCAGATTAATTGTAGATGGTAAAAGATGATTTGATTCAATGCAAAATATAATGAAGACTTTTTAAAATGATGTATAAGAAGCGTAAAGGCTCTGTATGGTTATTATGGCTGATTTTATTCAGTTCTTTTTCTGTTATTGCCCAGCCTAAATGGACTTTTGATCCGTTTGGTCGAGAAGAAAAACCACCCCAGTTTTCAGAAAAGGTATTGGCATCTGAAAGAACTGCCGACAAGAAATTTACCAAACTTAGAAGATTCATTCAGAATAACGTAACCCATTTCAACTATTATTTTAACGCAAATACCAAGATTAGTTCGGTTATTGAAAATGCTAAACTTTCTCAGCAGGATGATTATACAAAGCTTTTGTCTTTTTATCCTTACAGTCTTGATAACACAGCATCTCAAACCGGTGAACTGGATTCGGTCATTTATAAGTCAACGGCTGGAATACTCATTCATGATTTAAGGACAGACTGGGTAGATAATCTTTATCTGCTGATTGGTAAATCATATTTTTTCAGAAAAGAATTTGATTCTGCCGCATTAACCTTTCAGTTTATCAATTACAACTTATTTCCAAGAAAGAAAAAAGAAGATGAGGACAGGGTGGTCGGAGAAAACAGTCGATCTTATTCCAGCAGTCTTTCTATTGCTGATAAGGAAAGAAGAAATCTTTTTAAGAGAATGTTTACCAAGCCGCCCAGCAGAAATGATGCATTGGTTTGGATGACAAGAACTTTTATTGAACAAGATAAATACGGAGAAGCGGCAGGCATGATCAATATTTTGCAACATGATCCGAATTTTCCGCATAGATTAAAAAATGACCTGGATGAATTAATAGCATATTGGTTTTACAGGCAACAAAGCTTCGACAGCTCTGCAGTATATCTGGAAAAATCGCTCAGTAATATTGATGATAAAGCAGTTAAATCCCGTCAGTATTTTTTATTGGGACAATTGTATGAAATGTCCGGTGTATTTGATAAAGCATCTAAATATTATTCAAAAGCAGCGCATAAAACTGCGGATCCATTATTGGATATCTATGCCAGGCTCAATGATGCCAAAATGCTTCGTAACAGTGGAAGTGCAAAGGACTTGAACAATAGTATTCTTACTTTACTTAAGATGGCCAAAAAAGATAAGTTTGAATCTTACAGAGATATTTTATATTACAGTGCGGGTGTTTTGTCATTGAAAAAACCTGATACCTCTCAAAGCATAATGCTTTTCAGAAAAAGCTTAATCAACAACCAAAGCAATCTTTTATATAGTAATAAAGCACATTTGGCATTGGGAAAGATTGCTTATGTTCAGAAAGAATATAAAAAAGCAGCCGATCACTATGATAGTCTGGACATAAACATGCTAGAACCCAATGAAGACTCAGCTGAAGTGGCAGTTCGTAAAGTGGCCTTAAGAAAGGTGGCCAATTTGTTAGAGATTATTTCAAACGAAGATAGTTTGCAGGTATTGGCAACAGTTAGTGAAAAAGACAGAGAAACGGCCATCAAAAAACAAATCAAAAAATACAGAAAAGAAAAAGGTGAGGTTGCTGTCGAAGATGAACCCATTGTTCAGGAAAACGCATTAAACGCTACATTTGATAACAATGCCAATAACTCCATTGATTTATTTGATAATGCTGCAAAAGGAGAATGGTATTTTTATAACAATACTTTGAAGTCAAGGGGGTATAGTGATTTTAAAAGTAAATGGGGCAAAAGAGAAAATGTTGATAATTGGCGAAGGAAATCTGCTATCTCTATGGCTGGAGCGAATAATAATTTAGATCCAATGGCAGAAGGAGTTGCTGGAAAAAATGAATTTCAGGCAGGGGTAGAAAATAAAGATAATGTTTCAATGGAATCTTTATCTGAATCTATTCCGTTGACGCCAGAAAAAATGGCTTTGAGCAATCAAAAAATTACTGACGCATTGATTGAATTGGCCCAACTATTTGAAATGGAATTGATGGATTATCAACAGGCGATATTTACATACGAAATTTATTTGCAGCGTTTTCCGGACAGTCTTCGCAATGGTGAAATCTATCTTGGCTTATATCATTGTTATACCAAACTAAATGAAATGGCCAAAGCGGCTTATTATAAATCTTTGATTGATTCTGAATTTTGTGAAAGCAGGTCTTCGTTAGTTGTTAATAAGCCTTCATTATTGATGCCCGAAAAAAACAATCCGGAAGTCGAAAAATTATACCAGCAAGTATATGATCTCTTCATCTCCGGCCAATTTGAAGAGGCATTGAAACTTAAAGAAAAAGCTGATTGCGATTATGGTGATCATTTTTGGACTCCGCAATTGCTTTATATTTGGTCCATTTATGAAGCTAGAAACAGGAATGACAGTATGGCTGTTTCTTTATTGAATAATATTATAAATAACTACCCAGCATCTTCTTTAAAAGAAAGGGCCGCTACTTTGATTAGTGTCATTCAAAGAAGAAACGAGATTGAACAATATTTAAATAATCTGCAGATTACAAAAACTCCGGATGGTAACAATCCTGTTGTTTCTCCCAATATAAATGCTGTTGAAACAAAAAAACCTGTTTCTGCAAATCCTGCAACAACAATTGTTCCAAAACAAGTTACTGAAGTTAAAATGGATAAGTCTGTTGTAAAGGATAGTGCTGCAAATCCAGCCACAACGCCTTCAATAAAACTAGGTGCTTATCAATGGAAGGCCGACAGTACCAAATGGGTTGTCATGTTACTCGATAATGTGGATGAAGTATATGTAAACGAAGCGAAGAATGCATTTGACAGATATAACAGACGAAATAATTTAAATAACATCAGCATTACTAAAGAAGTATTAGACACAAAAAAGAAGGTATTGGTCTTCAGGGAATTTGAAAATGCTGACGCTGCTTTGTTGTATAATATTAAATTACAGAAATCAGCACCATCAGAAGTTTCATGGTTACAAGCTTCCCGATATTCCTTTTTTATTATCTCGGCGGAAAATCTTCTGTTAATGAAGTCGTCAAAAGATATTGACAATTATAAAAAGTTATTGAAAACAATTTATCCTGATAAATTTTAAAGACAAGTTTCATTTCTGTCAGGCAAATTATTGTCTGATGTTTTAAATAATAAATATGACACGTTCTGTAAAACTGCTTTGGAGAATATTTTTTGGTGGATTGGGATTTATTGTGTTGTTGTTTTTGCTGGCAAATTTTGGGGTATTCGGAAAAATGCCTTCTTTGCAGGATCTTGAAAATCCTGAAGCGGATCTTGCCAGCGAAATCATAAGTGCAGATGGGAAGTTGATGGGGAAATATTATGCTGAAAACAGGAGTGAGGTAAAGTATCAGGACATTTCGCCTAACGTCATTCATGCATTGATTGCAACCGAAGATGAAAGATTTTATGACCATTCAGGCATAGATGCGCAGGCATTGGCAAGGGTTGTTTTTACGGCAGGAACTCAGGGTGGGGGAAGTACACTTACACAGCAACTTGCCAAAATGATACTCGGTCAGGGACATAGAAACATTTTCATCAGAAGTATTCAAAAAATTAAAGAGTGGATAGTTGCTGTAAAACTGGAAAGGAATTTCACCAAAGAAGAAATCATTGCCCTTTATTTGAACCGTGCTCCATGGGGAAATATATATGGAATTCGAAACGCTTCCAGAACCTATTTTCAAAAGGAGCCGATTGATTTGAAAATAGAGGAAGCAGCAGTGCTGGTGGGTATGTTGAAAGGGTTTATTTATGATCCCATTCGCCACCCAAAATCATCATTATTCAGGAGAAATGTGGTAATCAACCAGATGTATGTAGCCAAAGAAAAGTATTTAACCAAACAGCAAGCTGAAAATCTGCAATCCAAACCATTAATTACCAATTATAAAAAGATTGATGAGAATATAGGAATAGCGCCTTATTACAGAGCAGTACTGGCAGATGTTTTAAAAGATTGGTGCAAAGAAAATAAAAATCCCAAAACAGACGAGCCCTATAATTTATACAGGGATGGGCTTAAGATTTATACTACTATTGATTCCAGAATGCAACAATATGCAGAAAATGCGGTGGAAGAGCACATGCCTATAATACAGCGTAAACTGGATGCCTATTTTAAACACAAAGGCAATAAAATTTGGGAAGGTCATGATAATGTGATTGAGGCCGCTATGAAATACACGGATCGCTGGAAAACAATGAGTGCTGAAGATATTGATCCCGAAGAAATAAAAAAGTCATTTTATGTTCCGGTGAAAATGAAAATATTTTCCTGGTCAGGAAATGAAAAGCATGAGATGGATACAATAATGACACCATTTGATTCTATTAAATACCACAAACAATTATTGCAAACATCTTTTGCTGCCATGGATCCAAGAACAGGTGAAATCAAAGCATGGGTAGGGGGTATCAATTATAAATGGTTCAAGTACGATCATGTAACAGCAAGCAGACAAGTGGGGTCTACTTTCAAACCTATCTTATATACATTGGCTGTTACTGATGCAGGATATACACCTCAAACATATATATCAGGAGGACCTCTTACATTGGGAGGCAAAACCATCAGCACAGGTGGCGGCACCATGGCTTACTGTCTGGCCAAATCACTGAATGGAGCTGCATGGCATTTGATGGGATTGATAGGAGTGAAAAGAACCATTGAGTTTGCAGAACAATGTGGAATTATAGCAAAGCTGCCTCCTTATCCGTCTATTGCTTTAGGAACTGCTGAAATCCCTATGCTGCAGATGTTACATGCATATACGATGTTTCCAAACAAAGGATACAATACACCACCGGTATTTTTAACCAGAATTGAGGATAAAGATGGTAATATTCTTCAGGAGTTTCCGGTTTCTCAGAGTAAAGAACTCATCAATGAAGCAGATGCTTATACCATGGCAAAATTGATGCAGGGAGTGGTTGAATTTGGTACTGCAAGAAGGATCAACAGTTATAATATACCTGTTCAAAAAGCAGGAAAGACCGGAACCACCAATGGAAATACGGATGGTTGGTTTATAGGATATACACCTGAACTACTCGCTGGAACTTGGGTTGGATGCGAAGATCCTTTCATACCGATTTATACAAGCAACAGTGGAGGTGCTGAAATGTCTGCACCCAAATGGGGTTTGTTCATGAGTAATGTGTATGCTGACAGACGGTTGAATTATGGAAAAGTTACTGAGTTTGAACAACCCGCAGAGTTTAAAAATAATCCCATTTATGCAGATTTGAATTTTGCCAATATCGCTCAAAGTGGAGACAGTTTAAACGAAGAAAATATAAATGATGCAGCCGATGATTTCATGAGCGATGCAGCGGAAGATTTGAATGGTATAACAGACGATAAGAAAATTAAAAAAAGCATTATTGATTCAGGTAAGAAAACCAAACCAAAGCAGCTTAATCACCCAAATAGCCAAAACGATTATTAAATAATTTTTTTACCTACAATTTGTAAGCTTCTGGTTTCATTTCCCATTTTTGCAATATGGGGAAGATGACCCCATTCATTGAATCCCAATGATTTAAATAGTTGTATACTTTCAATGTTTTCTTCAAAAATAAATCCCAATAAGGTGTCTATTTTTAATTTTGGAGAATGACTGATAGCGTAAGTGAGCATTTGCTTACCATAGCCCTTGTTTCGGTAATTTTCATTTATGTAGATACTGATTTCAGAAGTGCCATTGTATGCTGGTCTTCCGTAAAAATCCTGAAAACTGATCCAACCAATGATAGTTTGCTCAGATTCAGCCACCCATAAGGGTCTTGATGCTGGATGATGTTGATAAAACCAATTGAGTTTGTCTTCAACAGTAACATATTCAATGTCAGCAGTTACTCTCTTGCCAGAAATGGTTGAGTTGTATATGTCAATTATTTTTGGTAAATCTTCTATCACTGCATCTCTGATATTCATTGGTAGATTTATTTGTGATGATATTTTTCATTTCTATTGATAGAGCAGGCTCTGTAAATTTGTTCAGCCAGTATCATTCTTACCAATTGATGAGGAAATACGAGTGAAGAAAGACTCCATTTATAGTTAGCACGTTTCATGACTTCATTGCTTACACCAAATGCTCCACCAATCAGAAAGATGATGTTTTTTACACTTTCATTTGCTCTTTGTTGAATGAAATCAGCGAGTCCCTCGCTGGAAAATTGTTTCCCTTTTTCATCTAACAATACCAGATAATCTTCTTTTTTAATCATTCCGAGCAGCAACTCACCCTCCATTTTCTTAAGATCATTTTCATTCATGGACGCTGCATTCTTTGGTGGGTTAATGATATTCCATTGAACAGGATAGTAGTTTTGAATACGCTTGGTGAAAACTTGAACGCCTTCATCCACATAGGATTCATTAGATTTCCCAATAGACCAAAAATGGATTTTCATTGTGTTGTTTTAAAAATGACTGAAAAAATGCACAAGTATGATTCAATATTTCAAGATTTAAATCAATTTCTGCATTTTACTGAAATTATCAAATATTACTTCTTACTTTTTTTATTTACAATTTCACTTGTTAATTTAGTGAGGTTAGTATATCCAATATGCCATTTGTCCTTTAAAGGACTTTTGTTTTCGGATATGCGTAAGCGATAGTTTTTTTTTATGCTTTCGGGAAGAATATCTTCAATATTGTACAAATCATCAACATCAATACCATACTTGTCATCTATATGAGATGCGGCACCTTTAAATCCGGTATGCTTGTAAAATGCAGACTCCTTTGCTTTTTTAATTGCAATCGTTTTATTCTCTGCAGCAATAATCATTTTGTAATGATATTCTTCAAATTCATCCGGTTTATATCCACCGAGATTTAAAAAAAATAATGTTAGTTTTTCTTTGTATTTTGAAGCAGCAGGAACAACCTCTATGCTGTAACCTTCCGATTCAGTCACTTCTCTCCATGAATCAATGTGAATGGTTCCGGCATCAGGCCAAAATATTTTGATATCAGGGATACAATGCTGGAGTGAGTCACTGATTGTAAAAAAAATATCGTGTTGTTCAGTATGACGACCTTTAGGTTTGCATCCCAGCAGCAGCATAAATAGTTTTGGCATGAAGAGGGTAATTTACTTTTAATAAATTTATAAAAAGTGCTGGATATTATTGTTTCTTTTCAGGAAGATCGAACGCTATGGCTTCGTGTTCAAATTTTCCTTTGTGTGCACCATCACAAAAGGGTTTGTTTGCTGAAAGACCGCAGCGACAAAGTGCTACAACATCTCTGCCTCCTAAATCATATTTATTTCCTGATTTGTCAACAATTTCAAAGTCACCTTCTACTTTAAAAGAGCCGTTGTTGTTAATAGTGATGGTTGTTTTAGACATTTTAGATGAATTTTATTGTTCAAAAATATAGTTTATTCTTTTAATTAATTTTACATTATAGAATTAATACCTGAGTATCGTTATTTCTTATAATACAGCATTGTACGGAAATTCTACATGAAATTATTGCTACTAGTAACTGTGAATGGATGATTAAATTAGTTTTTGAAATTAAGGTTCAATGGGAAAGTCAGCAGACGCTGTCAAATCTGCCCATGTATCAAAATCTTTGTTAAGTTCTTCCAGTTTGAGTCGTGCACCTTTCAGCGCTGCTGCTCCAAGTAAAAGACGAAGAGGTGGATGTTCGGTTTCTGTAATGGCAATCATTGCCTTTGCAGCCCTTACGGGATCTCCGGGCTGATGACCACTTCTTTCCCTGATGTCATTTTTATTTTTACCTGCTGTTGCAGCATAGTCCTCAATGATGATGCTACTGTTGTTTGCCGATCTGCCTGCCCAATCTGTTCTGAATCCACTTGGTGCTATGACAGTTACTTTAATTCCAAGTGGAGCAATTTCTTTGCTAAGCGCTTCGCTCAAACCGTCGACAGCGTATTTGGTAGCATTGTAGAAGCCTACTCCAGGAAATGACCGAAGCCCTCCAATAGATGCTATATTTAAAATATGACCAGAACGGCGCTTGCGCATATGTGGTAACACTTCATTGGTAACATTTGCGAGTCCAAATACATTTATGTCAAACATACGCCTAACCTCATTTTCTTCGCTTTCTTCAACAGCACCAAAATATCCTATTCCTGCATTGTTAACCAAAATGTCTATTTGACCAAACATGTCAATTGCTTTAGCAACACATTCTTTGATCTGAATTTTCTGGGTTACATCTAAGGCAAGTCCCAACGATGTTTCCGGGTAGTTTGAAATAATATCTTCGATATCTTCCGTTTTTCTTGAAGTTACTACAGCACGATATCCTAGTGCGAGAACCTCAATAGCCAAAGCTCGTCCAAATCCTGTAGAACAACCGGTGATAAACCAAACTTTTTTCATAAATAAATTTTATTACGCAATTTAGTTTTTTATTGAAGATATATTGTCAATTTTTTAAAATCTGGATTTTCTGTTTTTATAGTTTAAATAGTAAACTTTAGAATTAGTTTTGTTGTCTAAATACAATTTTAACGTCTGATGAATTTAAAATGTATTTATTGACAAATTCTTATACTAAACGTATCAATATTTAGAGTTAATAAAATTCATAAACCTTAAAGACGAAAAATCCTCAGCATTTGCTGAGGATTTTATTTATCGGGGTCGATTTCCGGAAATTGGGGCTTAAGACACTACTTTGAAATTCTAATTTATTGTTGTCCGAGATAATTTGTAGTTTTGTCCATATCAACTTTGTTGTGTGGTAACTACAAAATTGATAAAGGGTGGCCATAAAACCACCCTTATTTTAATTTTTTATCTCGGACAACAATAATTTTTTACTTGATTCCTGCGTCTTTTTTAATTTTTTTCTCCAATCCTTTACCTACCTCATGGCTCCCATGATTAGGACAAACAATTTGTCCTTTATTATTAGGATGTTCCATAATCATATGACTACCGCTTTGCCGGATTACAAATCACTCATCTTTTTGCAACAAACTGATTAATTATTTGATTTCACCATTAAAGGTAATATATATATTACCTAATAAAATTTTTTAACAATAATGCATAAATGAATCTACTTAATTAGTAAATTTACAATTGATAATAAAAAGTATTATGAGATACGGATTTACCAAATTAAAGCAATTAAGTTTCATACAATCAGTTA
>CANFOP010000060.1 GCA_947448685.1 Chitinophagaceae bacterium
CCTTACCCATTCCACTGAATTGGGATCCTTGTCCTGGAAAAATATAGGCATGTTTCATAGTAGAAGAAATTTTTTGTAAATGCAAAGAAAATAAAAAAATCCCTCAAAATGAGGGATTTGGTTTTATAAAAATAATTTAATTAATGCAACTTGCTTGTAATGAGTTTCATAAACTCACTCCTTGTTTCATTTTTTTCAAATTCTCCTGAAAAGGCTGAAGTAGTTGTAACAGAATTTTGTTTGGAAACACCTCTCATCATCATACACAAATGGGATGCTTCAATAACAACAGCAACACCATGAGGGTTTAATGTGTCTTTAATAGCATGTAATATTTGTTCGGTGAGTCTTTCTTGAACTTGAAGTCTTCTGCTGTAAACATCCACAACTCTGGCTATTTTACTTAAACCCGTTATGTAACCGTTTGGTATATAGGCCACATGAGCTTTTCCATAAAAAGGAAGCATGTGATGCTCACACATACTGTACAACTCAATATCCTTAACAATAACCATTTCACTGACTTCTTCGTGAAATTTGGCAGATTCTAAAATTGTTCTTGCATCCATAGCGTATCCCTGTGTTAGGTATTGCATTGCTTTTGCGATTCTTTCAGGGGTTTTAAGTAAACCTTCTCTGTCAGCGTCTTCACCCAAATCGGTAATTATTTTTTTATAAGCATCAGCGATTGAATGTGTGGTGCTTTCGTCATATTGCTCAACTTTATGGTATGCCATGGTGGTATGTTTTAATTTTTAGTTCGCAGGATAATCAACAAAATTCCTTTCTGTTTCATACAAGCGAATCTTAAGTTCCAATTCTTTGTCTATTTCATTTCTTAAAATATCATATATAACAATTGCAATGTTCTCTGCTGTTGGATTCAACTGCTTAAATTCATCACAATCCTCGTTAAGGTTTTTATGGTCAAATTTCTCAAGGATGTTATGTTGAATGATGTCACTTAATAACTTAAGATCGATCACATACCCGGTTTCTTTGTCTGGATAACCAGTTAATTTTACAATTAACTCATAATTATGACCATGGTAATGAGGATTATTACATTTACCAAAAATCAAAGCATTTTTTTTATCATCCCACAAGGGATTATTTAGTCTGTGTGCTGCATTAAAATGCTCTTTTCTATATACGGCTACTTTGTGCTTCATCAAGTATGTTTAACAATCAAACAATCAAATTGTTTAATGATGAAAAAATAAATTCAGTAAAGGATATCAGTGAATTTTATTTATTTCCCAAAATACTCAACATAAATTTTGGGTGTTTCATATAGTTTTAAGGAATATAGTTGGACACTGGAGGGTAATTGAGGGGCCAATTGCTCCCAAATTCCTATAACAAGATTTTCAATCGAGCAAATCTTTCCGGTCATAAAGTCAACATCAATATTGAGGTTTTTATGGTCAAGTTTTTCGATTACAAAATCTTTGATGATGATGCTAAGCTTTTTTACATCATAAACAAAACCTGTATCAATGCTGGGGTTTCCTGCTATGGTTACATGTAATACGAAATTATGTCCATGCCAATTTTCGTTGGCGCATTTCCCAAATATCGCTTCGTTTTCTTCTTTTGACCATCTCGGATTATAAAGCTTGTGGGCAGCATTAAAATGTTCTATTCTGGTAATGTGAACCATTAATGGTTTGAATTTTGTGTAAAGTTAGATACAATTCGGTAAAATATAAAGTGTAAATCCGAAATTTGCAGTATGTCAATTCTCGTTATTGCTGCAACTGAAATCGAAATAGGGCCATTTATAGCGAATAATCAAGGTGTGAAATCCTTGATTACCGGCGTAGGTTGTCCAAGTGCTATTTACCAATTAACACAGGCACTTCTAAAAGAAAAATATTCGCTTGTAATTCAAGTAGGTATTGCCGGATCATTCAATAGAAATCAATCATTGGGAGAATCTGTTATAATAGAAAAAGACTGCTTTGCCGATGTAGGAGTGAATGAAAAGAATATCTTTAAAAATGTTTTTGATTTGGGATTTTCAGATGCGAACGAATATCCTTTTAATGATGGGTATCTAATCAACAGTCAAGTCAGTCAGCTTGGTTTTGGATATTCCAAAGTTGTTGATGGAATGACTGTAAACTATATTTCAGATAATGAAGAGTACCTTCATCAATTACAAATCAAATACAAAGCTGATATTGAATCAATGGAGGGTGCCGCTTTACACTATGTTTGCTTAAAAGAGCAGATGCCATTTGTTCAAATACGAGGAATCAGTAATTATGTTGGGGAAAGAGATAAGTCAAATTGGAAAATAAAAGAAGCGGTAGAGTCCAGCAATCGCCTATTATTTGATATTATCAGGGCTTTCCAAAAAAATGAATTGTTATGAAAATTTCAATAGGGTTGTCTCCATGTCCCAATGATACTTTTATCTTTGATGCCTTAATCAATAAAAAAATTGATACGGAAGGAATAGACTTTGCTGAATCACTGGAAGATGTTGAAACCTTGAATCGTCATGCTATTGAATCTATTTATGATGTTACCAAAATTAGTTATGCTGTTTATCCGGAAGTAAGAAAAGACTATATTATCCTAAATAGTGGAAGCGCTATTGGTACAGGTGTCGGACCATTGTTAATTGCTAAAGATTATGATCAGGATATTCATGTTGAAAGTAATGATGTAGCTATACCTGGTATCAACACGACCGCTCATTTTCTTTTTTCATATACTTATCCGAATGCTCTAAAAAAAGTTTTTTTGAGGTATGATCAAATAGAATCCTTTGTATTGGAAGGAAAGGGTTTAGGTGTTATTATTCATGAAAACAGGTTTACTTATCAAAGCAGAGGATTGAATAAAATCATTGATCTGGGAGAATTTTGGGAGAAAAAAAACAATGTCCCTATTCCACTTGGAGGAATTGTAATTAAGAGGGGTATTGATAATGAAATTCAACAAAAAATAGACAGATTGATTAAAAAAAGTATCGAATTTGCATATTCAAATTATCCGGAACTGAATGATTTCATTCGCAGTCATGCTAAGGAAATGAGTGAAGATGTAATGAGACAACATATTGATTTATATGTAAACAACTATTCGTTATCGTTGGGTGAAATAGGAAAAATGGCTGTAATGAAAATGATGGATTTTCTTGCATCTAAAAATGAATCCATGTTGTTTTCCGAACTGTTTGTTAGTTAATCGTTCTGTTTCTTCAGTGTTTTTCCATATACTTCTAAACAGCGTTTTCTTGCAAAATCATGATCCACAATAGGTTTTGGGTAGGTTAATTCTTGAAATTCCGGCACCCATTTATTAATGTATTTGAAATCGGGGTCAAATTTTTTCGTTTGTAAGTAGGGATTAAATATTCTGAAATAGGGGGCCGCATCACATCCGCTTCCCGCAGCCCATTGCCAACCACCATTATTGGATGCGAAATCAAAATCAAGCAATTTACTTGCAAAATATGCTTCACCCCATCTCCAGTCTACTAATAAATGTTTACATAGAAAAGAGGCGGTAATCATTCTTACACGATTATGCATGAATCCGGTTTCATTCAATTCTCGCATGCCCGCATCTACAATCGGATAGCCGGTTTGGCCGGAACACCATTTTTCAAATTCCTTTTCATTATTTCTCCATTCTATATGATCATAAGCGGGCTTGAATGATTTATAATGATTGATGTGAGGAAAATGCCAAAGTATCATTTGGTAGAAATCGCGCCATATCAATTCATTGACAAATACCTCAGATGTATTTTTTGTTGCAAGAAATACAGATCGAATACTCAATGTTCCAAAACGAAGATGTATGCCAATTCTGGAGGTTCCTGAGATTCCCGGAATATCCCTTTGAAGTGCGTAATTTTTTATAATAGTTTCATCCGGTTTACGTGGAGGAAATCCTTCATGGGAATATTCAAAACCAATTTCATGCAGTGTATGAAATTTTGAGTTGTTTATTTTTAAAAAATTATGCAGGAATTTTTCGGATTTAAAAGGAATGATATTTTCGTTCAGTAGTTTATTTTTCCATTTTCTGCTGTAAGGGGTAAATACAGTGTAAGGGTTTCCGTCGTCTTTAATAACTTCATTTTTTTCAAATAACACATGGTCTTTAAAAGATATGAATTGAATTTTTTTTTGCTCTAATATCTTTTTGATTTGTGCATCCCTGTTAATTGCATAGTGTTCGTAATCGTGATTGGTAAAAACTGCATTTATGTTATATTGAACCAGCAGATTTTCAAATGCTTCTTCAGGCGTGTCAAAGAATGTGGTTACAGAACTTCCAAAAGGTTCTAATTGCTTGTTTAAATCAGCAATGGCATTATGAATAAACTCCACTCTTCTGTCGATAGGGCCGTGTAGTTTTTTCAAAATATTTTTATCGAATATAAAAATGGGTAATACAGGAAGATTGCTGTTTAAAGCATGAAATAGACCTGTATTGTCTTCAAGCCTCAGATCTCTTCTAAACCAAAAAATATTGACAGGTGTGGACATGTATTAATGTTGTTGAATACTAACAAAAAATCAGGTTATTTGTTTTTAATAAATCATGATAAATTGTTTGAATGATTTTATTGCCGAATTTTTTATTTTCAATGGTTTCTACCCATTTTAAGTTGAATATGGAATTGGTTAAAAAAACTTCATCTGCTTCAATTAATTCCCTTTCATCAATACTTTTTTCTATAACTTCAAAATTCAATTTATTTAATTCCAGCATGATTTGTTTCCTCATTATTCCTGCTATACAACCTTCATTAAGTGATGGGGTATAAATAATGCCGTTTTTGATCATAAAAATATTTGCAATACTGCTGTCGCAAATATTATTATTTTGATTCAGGATGATGGCATCATTGCATTTTTCTTTTTTAGCAAATAGTGCTCCCATCATGTAGGGCAAGTAATTGTTGTGTTTGCAATTACTGAATTGATCAATTACTTTAAGTGCATTTCTGTAAATGCAACAATGGAGTCCATTAGTGTTTAGTTGTCCATTGTTATCGGGTAGATTTCCTGTTTCTATTATAAATTGTGGATGGTGATGCAAAGGGTCAAATAACCCTCCAGGACCTCTGAACACAGTAAGTCTGATTCTGGCTGATGTTAATTTGTTTTTTTGAATCAGTTGTAATATTTCATTTTCCAGAAAGTCTGGATTGAAAAGTTTTGGGATTTGAAAATCAAATAAACGCATTCCATTCCAAAGTCTTGCAAGGTGTTCATCCAGTAAAATCAGTTGATTTTTCTTGAACTTAAATGTTTCAAATAATCCGTCACCATATTTAAAACCTCTGTTGTTTGCATCAATTACAGGAGTTGAAATATCTACTATTTTACCATTATAATTGATGAAAGCCATAAGTAGAATGGGTGTATTAAATTTCTTCTATTATTTTGTGCTTTACCGCATACATGATTAGTCCTGTGGTTGTTTTAGAGCCAGTTTTAACTTTCAATCGGTCGCGAATTGCCTCTACGGTACGAGGGCTAAGATCGACTATGTCGGCAATTTCTTTCGTGCTTTTTTCTTCACACATCAGTCGTAGGATAGTAGTTTCTTTGTCGTTTAGTTGAGCTTCTTGAGGGGTGATTTGTTGCGGAGTGACTGGATTTTTTTGTTTTAGATTACTTAATAATGCTTTGTTTGTAAGTGAGTTGAAATAATATTCTTGTTCATAACATGTTTTGATAGCTTCGTATATTATTTCGCTGTCACTCGTTTTTGTAAGATAGGAATTGGCCCCTAATTCCATAAGTTTGGTGATCATACTGTTGTCATCTACCATAGTCAGCATAATTACTTTGGTTTGAGGAGAAATTTTCTTTATTTCAGGTAAGGTAGCAATGCCGTCCATAATGGGCATTTGAATATCAAGCAAAATAACATCTACTTCGATATTCTTTAGAAGATTGAGCAGATGCATTCCATTATCCGCCTCGGCAATTACCTTGACATCATTTTTTGTACTTAAAGATGTTTTTACACCTGCCCTGTAGAGTACATGGTCATCAGCGATAATCACTTTTATTGGTTCTTTTTTTTCTTCGTTCATGGCTGTTAATTCAAAATATTAGGGAATAAATGTTCAAATTCCGTAATTATAAACGTATATATGCAAGGTCTTATTATTTTTTGGATGTAATTTAAGTGAATCTACTCGTTCAATTACATAGTGAAATTACTATGTTTATTTATCAGGCTTATTGAATCACTAAAAAAGGCAGATTGATAATCTGCCTTTTTTACATCTTTTTTACAGAGCGGCATAGTAAAAAAAAGCCACTGAATAAAAAAGATTTTGCAATCAAACCTAAACCCAAATCCTTAAAACAAATAAATGCTTTTAATTTAAATTTTAAAAAAGCCAAGGCGGAATTGTCCGCCCTGACTAATTGTTTCACAGAGTACATATAGAAACTCAACACATCAAAAATCATTATTTAGTGGATGTTTGAAAAGGGAAAAACAACAAAAAGTAATTGTTTTTTTCTCTTTAAGATTTTCATTTAAGTTTTTAATATTGTGTGATGGCTTATTTAATATCATTAATAGTATTTAATATACAATGTTTGATAATTGCTGGTGCATTTTTTTATTCTTTAAAAATGTATTATAAGTGTTATCATAGATATATGAAATCATTCATTTTATTTACAACTATCGCTATTTTAGTAATGATTCCAATGGCTTTATCAACCAATAAAATATACAATATTAGCTTTGCATATAAATTAAATAATCTTTCTATTCTTTTTAATTACACCTATTTGGTTTATTTTATTTTAAAATCTATGGGCGATAGAAAAGGTAATAATATATTTATATTAGCATATGTAGTTTCATTAATTGCTATAATTTTATTATTGGTAATCAATAATTTGAGATTTCCTATTCAATCTGCATTTGCATTAAATCATTTCGGTTTGATTTTTTTTAGCATTATATTTTTGCTTAAATTATTTCAAAATATTCCAGAGCAATTGATAACTTCTATTCCATCTTTTTGGGTTGTAATGGGAGTTTTGATTTGTTCATGTTTAAGTTTTCCTTTCATATCAATTTTAGATTTTATAAATAAAACTGGCATAAACTATAAAAATAATATATTGTTATTAAATCTTCCTAACATAGGCTACAGTATAATGTATTTATTTTTTATAAAAGCATTTAAATGTTCTACAAAGAAGCAAGTGATATAATCTTATTTATTATTTCAGTTTCATTATTATTGATGCTATTTGCAATCATTATTGCTATAATAACTTTTAGATATCAAAAAAAGAAAATGACTTACGACAAAGGAATAGAAGATTTAAAAACTAAGCATGAAAATAATTTATTAAAATCTCAGTTGCAAGTACAGGAACAAACTTTTCAAAATATCAGCAGAGAAATTCATGATAATATTGGTCAAAAACTGACTTTAGCAAAACTTCAGCTTAATACCATTTTTTTTAATGATGCGAATACCTTGAAAAGCATACACAATGTGGTGCAAATTATTTCAGAATCTCTAAATGATTTACGTGACATAAGCAGAAGTTTAAGTTCAGAAATTATCATTAATAATGGTTTAATAAAAGCGATTGAAAATGAAATAAATCAATTGAATAAAACCTGTCAATACAATATAAAACTCACCATCACCGGGGATACATTTTTTATGGATGCTGAAACTGAATTGGTCATTTTCAGAATGGTCCAAGAATCTCTCAATAATATTATGAAACATGCAGAAGCGACCCATGTCAATATTGGGTTCTTTTTCTCGGAAAATATGTTAAGCATAGTTATTAGAGATAATGGTATAGGTTTTAATATCAATGAAAGAAAAAATGGTAATGGTCTAAATAATATTAAAAACAGGGCGATGTCGTTAAAAGGTATCGCTACTTTTAAGTCTGAAAAAAATAAAGGAACAAAGGTTAATATTCAAATTCCCTATTTTGAAAAGTCAGCAAATTGATTTGTATGAAACATAAAATCATGTTCTTTTTAAACATAGAATAAAATTAAAACAAACAATATGGCAAAGTTACAATGCAAAATACTACTGGCAGACGATCACGTTCTATTGAGAGACGCACTTTCTTCATTAATAAATTCTTTTGAAGAATTTATTGTGGTTAAATCTGTCGGTAATGGAAGAGAGTTGATAAATGCACTGGAGGATGGTGTCAAACCCGATTTAATTGTACTTGATTTAAATATGCCTTTGATGGATGGGTTTGAAACTGCTAAATGGTTGTCTAAATATCACCCTGACATAAAAATACTTATTCTAACGATGTATGATTCTGAAATCGCTTTAATAAGATTGCTTCAAACGGGTGTTAGGGGATTTTTGAAAAAGGATACTCATCCTTCAGAACTAAGATATGCGTTGAAATCCGTTTCTGACGGAGGGTTTTATTATTCTCACAATACTACCGGAAAATTGGCTACTTTATTTCAAAAAAATGCAGACAATCATTCATTAATTGAAAAATCCCTTCTTACAGACATTGAAATTGAGTTCTTGAGGTATGCTAGTACAGATATGACTTATAAGGAAATTGCAGCGAAAATGAAAATTACACCAAGGGCAATAGATGGATACAGAGATGCTTTGTTTGAAAAATTAGATGTAAAAAGCAGAGTTGGTTTAGCCATTTATGCTGTTAAAAATGGAATAGTAACTTTTTGATGCCATTTTAAATTATTCAATTAATTTATTTCTCATTCCATACATAATCAAACCTGCAATAGTTTTGGCATTTACCTTGGATTTCATATTTTGACGTATCGTTTCAATTGTTCTCGGACTTAAAAAAATAATTTTAGAAATTTCTTCAGTTGTTTTATCCTCGGCTAACAATTGCAATATTTTTAATTCTTTTTCATTGAAACTTACCGGTGTGCTAGTTCCATAATGTTGTCTGACATTTTTTTTCTGCATCAGCCTTCCCATCACAGCATGATTAACCAATTCATTAAAATAAAAGTCATCATTCATGCAGGTTAATATTGCTTCGTATATTTCTTCAGGGTCAGTAGTTTTTGTGAGGTATGCATTTGCGCCCATCTCCATCATTTTACTGATCATTTGTTGATCATCATACATAGTAAGAACTATGATTTTAATGTCTTCATACTCCTTTCTGATAATCTGAATGGCATTGATACCGTCAATTTCCGGCATTCTGATATCCATTAATAAAACATCTGGTTTTTTAATGGATATTTTATGCATCATGTCTTTTCCGTCTTCCGCTTCCCATAACATTTTCAAATTTGTCTTGTCTGATAAAGCCATTTTAATTCCATCTCTGAAAATTTTATGATCATCGGCAATGGCAATCTTGATTTGATTTTCTGTTGACATATTTACCTGGGTTTAATTTTTTTATTTTTTACTTATTAATTGATTGGTAATCAATGAAGTTAACCTGCAGAATAGCCTCTATTTTATGATTTAATATGCATTGCAGTTTAAACAAAATTCATTTTTCAACCGAAAAAAAACAAATCTATCTTTCAGAATGTGTGTTTTTTAAACATGTCAAATAATAAATTTTAAACCAAATCGTAAAACTACTAAGTAAAGATACATATTTTAATAGTAAATTTACTAAATTTGGAAAGTATAATTACGCAAAATAATGATTGAGAATTCAGCCATGTATACTTCTAAATACTTTGTAGTATTGGCTTTGGTCAAATTCGTAATTATACGTTCCATATTTTGACTATTGTCTGAATTTTATAAAAAAATGAAGTTTAGAGTGCAATTAATTCTAAACAACATAAAATATTTTCAAATGCATGCCTTTTTATTACAATTAGTTAGCTTTTTTTTCAAGATGTAATCAAGTAAATTTTGAATTTGAAGAACTGTTAAGTATTTTTGAACAAATTACTTAAGTCTGAAAACCCTCTTAAATATTACTCTGATTTCTGAAATTGCTCCTTTAATCTTTTGTTTATTTTTTTTATTAAAAATAAAAACAAAAGTTTTAAAGGTTTTTTTTATTTATACTATTTTCCAAACATTATTTTGTTTTCTTTGTTTCTTTTTCATTTTCTTTACCAAATCATACAATAATTATATTTTTACTCTGAGAATTCATCTGTTAGTTGAATTTTTAATTATATTAATTTACATTATTAGTATAATTAAAAATAACCTATTTAAAAGAATTTCAATTTATTTTTTTGCTCCTTTTTTTATTTTTTACAACATTATTGATTTTGTAAAATTTGGAAATGTAAGTTTTGGAAATATCCCAACATTGATAGAATTCATTTTTTTTATTCTTGCCATCATTTATTTTTTTTATGAAAAAATGAAGTCTTCATCATTGCTTCCAATATACAACAGTATACATTTTTGGATTTGTGTTGGATTGTTTGTTTATTTTACGGGAAATTTTTTTTATATATTGTTGGTTGAATATTCAACTCAGGCCAGTGCAGAAGTTAAGAATCAACTCAAACTGATTTATAGTGTCGTCACTATTACAAAGAATTTATTACTTGGGCTTTCATTGTTGGCATCCGAAAAAACAGTGATTGAAGAAAACGAGACAATGATGAATTTTTCCAATGAATACGATTCAGAAAAGATAATCCTCCAAAACAACTCAAATTAACCATGTATTTACTACAGGCAGATTCTTCGGGTATTTCAAAATTGATGTTTATAGGAACATTTGGAATGTTGACATTGGCAGTTGGAATTATCGTATTTGTGATTTTTCATCAGAGGAAAATCATTCGATATCAAATGCAAATGAAAAGGTTTGAGGCTGAAAAACAGCAAATTTTATTGAATGCATCCATACGCTTTCAGGAAGAAGAACGTCAAAGAATTGCTGCGGATCTTCATGATGATGCAGGTCCATTGCTTGCAACCGCCAGATTGTACTTGAATGAAAACTTAG
>CANFOP010000061.1 GCA_947448685.1 Chitinophagaceae bacterium
ACTTTCGCTTTTTCAAACATGCCTTGCTTTTCACCATAACTTTTAAATACACGAGTGATTGAACGCCTGAAGCCAGCCACATGGGTACCCCCTTCAATGGTGTTGATGTTATTTACGTAACTGAAAATATGTTCCTGATAACTTGCATTGTAAATCATGGCAACCTCTACGGCCACGTTGCTTTTTTCGTCATGACCCTCGCAATAAATTGTGGAAGGTATCAAAGGAGCACGGTTGGCAGTTTTATCAATGGCTTCTACAAATTCAACGATACCTCCTTCACTGTAAAATTGTTTCGAATATGCTTTCCCATTATCATCAAGTTCTCGCAAATCATTTAAGGTAATGGTTATCTTTCTGTTGAGGTAGGCCAATTCTCTCAATCTTCCTTCCAAAATATCCTTATTGTAGATGGTGGTGGTAAAAATACTGCCATCAGGCCAGAACTGTACCCTGGTACCAGTTGTATTGGAAGTTCCAATTTCACGAACGGGGTATTGAGGAATACCGGTAGCATATTCCTGTTCAAATGTTTTTCCTTCACGATTTACTGTAACATGCAATTTCGTGCTTAAAGCATTTACACAACTCACCCCTACTCCATGTAAACCTCCTGATACTTTATAGGAACCCTTGTCAAATTTTCCTCCTGCATGAAGTACTGTCATTACTACTTCCAATGCGCTTCTGTTTTCCTTGGTATGCATTCCGGTTGGTATCCCTCTCCCATCATCCTGAACGGTGATGGAATTGTCTTCGTTTATGGTAACCGTTATATTTTTACAATGACCGGCCAAAGCCTCATCAATAGAATTGTCCACCACTTCATATACCAGATGATGTAATCCTTTGACACTAATATCACCAATATACATGGCAGGCCTTTTTCTAACTGCTTCCAAGCCCTCTAATACCTGAATACTGTCTGCACCATAACCGCTATTGGCGGCGGTGGGAATCTTTTCTGTTTCTGTGCTCATAATAACTTAAAAAATCTCTTTAATTGGATAAAAATTAATGTAGGCAAATATACCGAAAATAAAGGGGTTTTCAGTAATTTAATCAACAGCATTAAATAATGTTTTTCACATTCAAATTGGGGATAAAAAACCCTCTCATTTTTTGTTATTATAAACCTTTAAAATATTAACTGCTCTTGTCATATTTACCAACTAAAAAATTTGTAAAAATTTACTACTACTTGATGGAAATGTGGGAATTTGAAATGTTCCGGCTATTTGAGTAGTATATTTGCATATAATCATGAAAAATACCAACAACATATTGGATTTGGCCAGTAATGTGCCTCTCATGTATAATGAAGTGGAAGTTTTGCAGGATATTGAAAGAAATGTGCCTGGTTCGGTGAAATACAGCATCAAACGAATCCGAAAGCAAGCACATTGGAATATCGAAGATATGGGCGTTTTAGAATACCATATCAGTAATCAAAACCCTGCTGAAAATTATATTGAACTGAGATTTTGTGTAGCCGGTAATTTTTATTGCAAGGAAAAAGAGAGTGAATGCGACTATTGTAAATTCAATGCATCAGGGTCGTGTGTTGAAAAAATAGAAAGTGTGGATGTGCTAAGTTTCACATACAGCCCAACTTATCTTCAGCAATTTGCCAAGGCACATAAAAATGAAGATACCCTTTTTGAAAAAGTTGTGTCTTTTTCTCATACTCAATCTTTTTCTAAAACAACTTCACTTTGCTCGAAAACAATCAGTGCAGTGCAAGCATTACTGAATCATCCTTATACCGATACCAAGGAGAATATTTTCATCAATGCGCAAACGCAAATCATCCTGTTGTACAGTACCGATTGTATGCTGGGTGAAAAAGCTGATGAGCAATTTACTTGCAAATTTCTAACCAACGAGGAAGATCGTGAAAAAATAATAAAAGCCAGAGAAGTACTCTTGCAACATATAGGAGAACCTATTACCATCAAGGCTTTGAGCCGAAAAGTTGCCATCAATGAATGTTATTTGAAAAAAGGTTTTAAAGAGATTTTTGGTACTACTATTTTTGATTTCTATCAGGGGCAACGCATGGAACACGCAAAATATTTGTTGTACGAAAAAGGCCTCAGTGTTACGGAAGTCTCTTCTATGTTGGGCTATTCATCCATTTCGCATTTCAGCACTGCTTTTAAAAATCATACCGGGATTAAACCATGTGAGTTGTTGGGGAATTAAAAGGAAGTCAAAATTCAAAAGTAAAAATTCAAACCCTTAAACTAGCGGAGCGTATTAAACCCTTGAACGTTGAACCCGCACAGCGTCTTAAAACCCTAAATTCATTAACTTCGCGGCTCATTCTAGATTATTTATAAAGCAGGACTTAGTTTATGTCAATCAAGTACAAAGAATACCAACAGCTAAACCTACCCAATATAGGTAAGGAAATGTTACAAAAGTGGGAATCGGAATCATCGTTCGAAAAAAGTATTTCCCTTAGAGAAGGGCAACAACCCTTTGTGTTTTTTGAAGGACCACCCAGTGCCAACGGCATGCCCGGTATTCACCATGTGATTTCCAGAACATTGAAGGATATGGTTTGCAGATATAAGACCATGCAAGGTTTTCAGGTAAAAAGAAAAGGCGGTTGGGATACCCACGGATTGCCTGTAGAGCTGGGTGTTGAAAAACAATTGGGTATCACCAAAGAAGATATTGGTAAAAAAATATCTATTGAGGATTACAACAAGAAGTGTCGCGAAGTTGTGATGCAGTTCAAAGACAAATGGGATGACATTACCCAAAAAATGGGCTATTGGGTGGACTTGAAAGAGCCCTATGTTACTTTTGAAAACAACTATATTGAATCGCTTTGGTGGTGCTTGAATGAGTTGTATAAAAAAGGCTACCTCTATGAAAGTGTCAGCATTCAACCTTACTCTCCAGCCGCAGGTACTGGTTTATCTTCTCACGAACTTAACCAGCCCGGTACTTATAAAGATGTAAAAGATACCAGTGCAGTAGTAATGTTTAAGGTGAAGAACGAAACGCTGAATGCATCGTTGGTTCAATCGCTTGGTGAGTATGCGCAACAAGAATTTTTTTTAATGGCATGGACCACTACTCCATGGACATTGCCCTCCAATCTGGGACTTACCGTTGGACCAAACATAGACTATGTACTAATTGAAACGTTCAATCCCTATACATATTTACCTGTTAAAGTAGTATTGGCGAAAGCCTTAATTGGTAAGTATTTCAAAGCCGATGCAGAAAATTTACCGTTTGAAGATTTCAAAGAAGGTGATAAAATAATTCCCTGGAAGATATTGGCGAGTTTTACTAGTGCAGCATTAGAGGGCATTCAATACGAACAATTGCTTCCCTTTGAAGCCAATTCGATTGAAAAAATTCTGGAGGAAACTCCCGGAGCAGAACCATTTAAAGTTATTGTCGGAGATTTTGTTACCACTGAAGACGGAACCGGTATAGTGCACACGGCACCTGCATTTGGAGCAGATGATTATAAAGTAGGGAAGAAAAACAACATCGGTATATTAACACTGGTAGACAAACAAGGAAAGTTTGTGGAAGGTGTAGGAGAATTCAGCAACCGTTATGTAAAAAATTATAAAGACGAAGCAGACTACGTTGATGTGAATGTAGACATTTCAGTGAAACTGAAAAAAGAAAATCGTGCCTTCAAAGTAGAAAAATACGAACACAATTATCCGCATTGCTGGCGTACAGATAAGCCCATTATTTATTATCCACTCGATGCATGGTTTATTAAAACAACAGCTGTAAAAGACAGAATGGTGGAATTGAATAAAACCATTCAATGGAAACCTGCGAGCACAGGTACGGGAAGATTTGGCAACTGGCTGGAAAACATGGTAGACTGGAACCTCAGCCGCAGTCGCTATTGGGGAACACCCTTACCCATTTGGAGGACAGAAGACGGAGCAGAACAAAAATGTATCGGTTCTGTAGAGGAGTTGAGAACCGAATTGAAAAAATCATACGACGCAGGCTGCTGGCAATCGAACGGAAAAACTGCTGAAGACTACATTCAGCACATCAGCTCCGATTTACACAAACCTTTTGTAGATGACATCATCTTGGTGAGTGATTCTGGAAAGCCCATGCGTCGTGTTCCCGATTTGATAGATGTATGGTTTGACAGCGGTGCGATGCCTTATGCACAATGGCATTTCCCCTTTGAAAACAAAGAAACTTTTCAACATAATTTCCCTGCCGATTTCATTGCAGAAGGGGTAGATCAAACTCGCGGATGGTTTTACACATTGCATGCCTTGGCAGTATTGTTGTTTGACAGCGTTGCGTATAAAACCGTTGTGAGCAATGGGTTGGTATTAGACAAAGCTGGCAATAAAATGAGCAAGCGCCTCGGCAATGTGGTAGATCCTTTTGAAACCATTGATAAATATGGTGCGGATGCAACGCGCTGGTATTTGATCACCAATGCATCTCCCTGGGACAGTTTGAAATTTGATGAAGAAGGCATCAAAGAAGTACAAAGAAAATTCTTTGGTACATTATACAATACTTATCAGTTCTTCGCATTGTATGCCAATGTGGATGGATTCAATTATGCAGAAAACAAAATCCCCTTAAAAGATCGTCCGGAAATAGATCAATGGATCATTTCATCTTTGAACACGCTGATAAAAAATGTGGTGGAAAATTTTGATGCCTATGAGCCCACGCAAGCAGGACGTGCCATTGAAGAGTTTGTTGATACGCAATTGAGCAACTGGTATGTAAGATTATGTCGCAGGCGTTTCTGGAAAGGAGAATATGAACACGATAAAAAATGTGCTTACCAAACTTTGTATGAATGCCTGGAAACATTGAGTCAGCTCATTGCTCCAATCGCTCCTTTCTTTGGAGAATGGTTATTCCATAATTTGAATGCGGTAACCAACAGATTTGAAAACAACTCTGTTCATCATACATTATTTCCCGTTGCTGATGATTCAGCCATACAGCCAGATCTGGAAAAAAGAATGCAATTGGCACAGGATACTTCTTCCCTGATTTTATCTATCCGTAAAAAAGTAAATATTAAAGTAAGGCAACCTTTACAAAAAGTATTTATTCCGGCACTTGATAAGGAGATGATAAAAAATATTCAATTTATAGAAGATATTATTAAATCAGAAACCAATATCAAGGAAATAGAAATTTTGGATGCCAACAATGATTTTATTAGAAAAAAAGCTAAAGCCAATTTCAAAACTTTAGGTAAAAAATTAGGACCAAAAATGAAATGGGCGGCTGCTGAAATTGAAAAATTTGATAATATATTGATAGAAAAAGTTCAACATGGAGAATACCTTTTAAACGAAAAAGAGGTATCAAATGGAGAAGAACCTATATATATTAACGGGGAGGACCTGGAAATTATCACAGACAGCATCCCAGGTTTTGAGGTTGCCAGCAAGGGAAGTTTGACGGTTGCTTTAGACATTACCATTTCACAAGTGCTTCAGAATGAGGGAAATGCAAGAGAATTTGTAAACAGAATACAAAACATCCGCAAGGAAAATGGCTATGAATTGACCGATAAAATTTTAGTCACAATTGGGGATAATGCAGAATTGAACACATCTTTGATAACATTTAAGGACTATATTTGCCGCGAAATTCTGGCAGACTCATTGGAGTTCAGTCCGGAATTAATTAATGGAATAACAATCGAAGTAAACGATATTTCATTAATGGTTAATGTTAACAAAAAAAGTAATTAGTTATGGCAACAAAAAAAACAGTTAAGAAAGCACCTGCCAAAAAAACAGCACCGGTTAAAGCAAAAGCGAAGCCTGTAAAAAAAGCGGCCCCAGCCAAAAAGGTTTCAAAACCTGTTGCAAAAAAAACAGCACCAGTTAAAGCAAAAGCGAAGCCTGTAAAAAAAGTGGCCCCAGCCAAAAAAGTATCGAAACCAGTTGCAAAAACTCCTGCTAAGAAAGTTGCTGTAAAACCTGCAAAAAAAGTTGTTGCAAAGAAAATTGTTGTAAAGCAAAAAGTTAAAGCAGCAGTGAAACCCGTGGTCAAAGTTGCTGCAAAAAAAATTGAAATAAAAAAACCGGTTGCCGTTGCTAAAGCCCCCGTGAAAAAAGCAGAAGTATCTAAACCGGCTGTTGTAGCAAAACCAGCCCCAATCGTTAAAAAAGTAGTGGCTAAAAATCCAAAAGATATTAAGATAACACCTGCAAAACCAGTGGTTTTACCTAGTATAAAAACTAAGACCTCAAAAAAATATCAACCTGATTTCACCAAGTCGGTTTTAGATAATAAAAAATCTGATCCTGGGGCTCCTATCACCAAATATTCTGATGCAGAACTTCAAGAATTCAAAGAATTGATTTTGAGAAAAATGGAGGCTGCTAAAAAAGAGTTGCATTATTTACAGGGATTGATTACCAGAAAGGATGAAACAGGTGGTGATGAAAGCGAAAACAGATATATGACCATGGAAGATGGCAGTTTGAGTATGGAAAGAGAGCAGTTGAGTCAAATGGCCAGCCGTCAAATTACTTTTATCGACCATTTAGAAAAAGCCTTGATGCGTATTGAAAACAAAACCTATGGTGTTTGTCGTGTAACAGGAAAATTAATTGACAAAGCAAGATTAAAAGCTGTTCCTCATGCAACACTCAGTATTGAGGCCAAAATGGGTATTGTTAAATAATTAAGTAGCAAATTAATTTAAAAGGAGCATGAATAATTCATGCTCCTTTTTTTATGGACTTGCAGACCGGTAAAAATCCCTTTTCATTTGGATCAAAAAATAATAAATAAGAAAATCCTCTTTGAGTGATGTTATTTAACTTCCTGCATCTCAACAAGTCTATAATAAATTCCTTTGTGCGCTAACAATTGATCGTGATTACCCCTTTCTACAATTTCGCCTTTGCTCAAAACCAGTATTTCATCAGCATGACGGATGGTACTCAGGCGGTGCGCAATCACAATGGATGTCCTGTTCGTCATCAGATTATTAATCGCATCCTGGACCAGTCTTTCGCTTTCTGTATCAAGCGAAGAAGTCGCCTCATCCAAAATTAAAATAGGGGGATTTTTTAGCACCGCTCTGGCTATGGTTACCCTTTGTTTTTCTCCTCCGCTTAATTTAGAACCCCTGTCACCTACATTGGTATCGTAATCATTTTCCTTCTTCTTGATGAAATAATCAGCATTGGCAATTTTAGCAGCATCAACAATTTCATTCTTATTTGCCTTATCCATGCCTAAGGCTATGTTATTGGCTATGGTGTCATTAAACAATACCGGCTCTTGCGTAACAATACTGATTAAACTGCGTAAAGATTGAAGAGAATAATCCTTTATGTTGACACCATCCACCAGAATTTCACCACTGCTCACATCATGAAAACGAGGTAGTAAATCGGCAAGGGTTGATTTTCCTGCACCACTGCTTCCAACTAAAGCGATGGTTTTTCCCTTTTCAATTGTAAAATTGATATTTTTTAAAATGGGGGTATCTTCATAATTGAAGCATACATTCTTAAATTCAATGCTTTCATTAAACGAACTGATTTTTTTACCATTGGGATTGTCATCAACCGTTATGGGAGCATTCAATACTTCTTCTATTCTATAAATGGCAGATGTTGCTCTTTGCAGATTACTGAAGGCTGCTGAGATTGATTTTGCAGGTGCAATAATGTTATAGAACAATCCCATGTAGGTAAGAAATAAAGCACCATTCATTTCGATTTCATGAGACAACACCAGTCTGCCACCAAACCACAAAATACCTGCAAATACAGTAACTCCCATCAATTCACTTAATGGAGATGCCAATGCCTGTCTGAAACCTATTTGATTTTTTGCATGCAATAAATCATCACTGATTTGAAAAAATTTTTGGCGTAATTTATTTTCTACATTGAATGCTTTAATGACTCTCAACCCTCCAAGCGTTTCATCTAATGTAGAAAATGTTTCACCACTTTTTTCAGCCACCCGAACAGATTGCTTCTTTAGGGATCGGGTAACTCTGCCAATCAATAAACCCATTACCGGCAAACTTAACAGTATAAAAAAAGTGAGCCTTGGACTGATATAAAATAAAACACAAAGATTGATAACAATTGAAATAGGATCTTTAACCCATCCTTCGAATGCACCAATTACAGAACCTTCAATTTCATTGATGTCATTAGACATTCTGCTCATCAAGTCACCTTTTTTCTGTTCGGTAAAATATCCAATCGGAAGACTTAACAATTTGTTATACATCTCTATTCTCAGTTTGGTCACAATACCATTTTTAACGGGGGAGAGAATCCTGACAGAAAGATATAAAAATAAATTTTTGAAAAAGATAGATGAGATTATCAACAAACAAACTATACCTAAAGCAAAAAAAGCATCGCCTTTGTTTATTAATTGTGTCAAATAATTGTTTACCAGATTCATTAAAGAAAATGAATTATGATTTCTAACTACAGGTTGATTTGTGTTGACACCAAACAACAATTGCAAAAATGGGAACAGCATTGCCAATGAAATGACAGAAAAAACAATAGAAAGCAGAATGTTGATGATGTAAAAGACTATAGATTTTTTATACCCTTGCAAATAACTGAATACCCTTGAATATTTTCCCATTTTTTAATTAATATGCTTAGAAAGAAGCAAAGTAACTAATTTTACAATCAATAAACTACATTTTGTATGATTGAAGGTAAAAGACAGAAGCAGGTAGCGGCCGTTTTAGAAAAAGACCTAAATGACATCTTTCAGCGACTAGGGCTTTCTATGCTGAATGGGGGAATGATTTCCATAGCCTCAGTTAAAATAACGCCTGACCTTTTTGATGCCAGAATTTATCTTAGTTTTTTTAAAGTAACCGACCCTGTTAGCACATTAAAGTCTATTCAGGAAAGGTCTTGGGAAATAAAAAAAGAACTGACGGCAAGGGTAAGGCACCAATTAAGATCAATGCCTCAATTAACTTTCTTTATTGATGACACTTTGGATTATGTTGATAAAATGGAAAAACTGTTCAAAGAAATCAAAACGCAGGAAGAAAAAAATAAAGAAAAAAAATAACCCCGTTACATGTATTTCAAGTTTGCCTGGAGATATTTCAAAGCAAAAAAATCAGCAAATGCCATCAATATAATAGCATGGGTAACAACGGGTGTTATAGCTTTTGCAACATGTTGTCAAATATTGGTCCTTAGTGTTTTTAACGGCTTTGAAGATTTGGTAAAGTCCTTGTATTCGAATTTCTATTCAGACATAAAAATAAGTCCGGCTAAGGGAAAAACTTTCTTTTTAGACACTTCCGCTATCAAGAAGATTCAGTCACTTGAGAATGTAAAAAGATTATCACTGATTGCAGAGGAAAAAGCACTTCTCAAATACAATGAATCGCAAACAATTGTTCAATTAAAAGGTGTGGATAACCAATATTCCCAAGTTTGCGATCTTTCTTCTAAAATATTATCTGGGTCTTATGACATAGGCCAAGCAGACAAACCCGGAATCATTTTGGGCGTGGGCATTCAAAATGCCATAGGTGTTTCTGTGAACGAAGCTTTTGGACCGGAAAATATAACCGTTATTTTGCCAAAACAACATTCCAACAACACGGACCCTATAGAAACTTTGAGTGAGGGAAATGTAAGAGCTGCTGGCGTATTTTCCATACAACAAGATTTTGACAACAGTTATGCGCTGACAGATATTGATTTTGTAAAGCAACTAATGGCATTGAACGACAATGAATTCACTGGAGTTGAAATAAAACTGAATCGAGAGAAAGACAATGAAATTACTTGTAAACAAATCAGTAAGATTATTGGAGATACATTTTTAATTAAAAACAGGTACCAGCAAAATACAAATTTATACAACACGATGAAAAATGAAAAATGGGCAATTTATGCTTTGTTGTGTCTGATTCTAATCATTGCGGCATTTAATATGATCAGCGCCCTTACTATGCTGGTTCTGGAAAAAAAACAAGATATTGCTATTTTGCAAAGTATCGGAGGTACAAAAAAATTAATCAGAAATATTTTTCTTAGTGAAGGTGTTCTGTTGGGTCTGATTGGAACAGGTATTGGCACTATCACTGCATCTGTGATTTGCTGGTTACAGATAAACTTTAAGATAATAAAACTACAAGGGGGGTCTTTTTTAATAGACTACTTTCCGATAAAATGCGAAGCAACTGATTTTGTTTTGGTAGGCTCAACAGCACTGGCAATATGCATGATTGCATCATGGATTCCATCAAAAAAAGCGGCGGAGCAATCCATCACTCTGAAATAATGGATTTTAATAATCCCCCAATGTTTCAGGTAACTGATCCAATGCTCTTTTCAACTGCTCATCATTAGGCGCAATGCCATGCCATTCATGCGTACCCTCCATGAAATCAACTCCCTTCCCCATGGCAGTTTTCATCAAAATAACTACCGGCTTTCCATTTCCAAGCTTTGATTTTGCATTCTCTAGGCCTTCAACAACTTTTGATATGTCATTTCCTTCCATTTCAGTAACAATCCAATCAAAAGATTCAAATTTTGCTCTTAAATTTCCGAGATTCATCACCTTGTTGGTAGAACCATCGATCTGCTGTCCATTACAATCAATAGTGGCAATGAAATTATCCACTTTTTTATGGGAGGCAAATAAAATGGCTTCCCAATTCTGACCTTCATCCAACTCTCCATCACCATGCAATGAATAAACAATTTGATTGTCATTATTCATTTTTTTTGCAAGGGCAGCTCCAATGGCAACACTCATACCCTGACCTAGTGAACCGCTGGACATTCTAATTCCAGGTAAATGCTCATGAGTGGTTGGATGACCTTGTAATCTGCTATTTAATTTTCTGAAAGTGGCTAATTCACTGATCGGAAAATATCCACTTCTTGCCAGGCAACTGTATAAAAGCGGAGATAT
>CANFOP010000062.1 GCA_947448685.1 Chitinophagaceae bacterium
CTTTTTTTCTTTTGAACTAAAAACTATTCTGATAGTAGAATCTGTCGAGTTTGTTTGTTGTGCCCAAAGGCTTGAGGGTAAAATCAACAAAAAAAGAAAGCAATTACGAATATTTTTTTTCATATAATGTACATTGAAATATGATTTGATTAAATGTCAATCGCGCGAAACAAAAATATGTATATTGCAACATACAATTAACAAAAAATTTTAAAAAATGAAAAAATGTTCTTTCATTCTTTATCTCTTGTTTTCATTTACGATTGCAAATGCTCAAAATGCAAATGTAACATGGGGTGAAGAATTTAAAATGAAAAAAGGCAGTACAGATTTGGAAGTGGTGTATGCAGACAATTCCGGCGTGTATGTAAAAGAATCACACATGGCTTTAAAATCTTACTTTGTAGTTGCAGCCACCATGCGTGAATCAGCCACTTTGATAAAATTAGATAAAAATTTAAATGAGGTTTTTCGTCAAGATTTTAACAAGGAACTAAAGGGAAAAGAGTATGAAAAATTCTTTTTCTTTAAAGACAAACTTTTTCTAATCGCTTCAGATTACAGTAAAAAAGAGAAAAAAATGACTCTTTCTGCGACTCAATTAGACAAAAACAACGGAGAACAAATCGGTGATTGGACTGAAATTGTCAATTGGCAGAAAGAATCAAAAAATGATGATATCAACTTTAATCTGACGTATAGCTCAGACAGTTCTAAAATGGTTATTGTAAGTACAATAGAGGGAAAAGAAAAAAACAACTATGAAGTAAGGCAGTTTGATGACAAAATGAACCAGGTAGGAAGACCAATATCAATTACCAACGAATTTGATCCTAAAACATTTCAACTGGAAGATGTACTTTATACCAGTAACGGAAACGTGGTAATTGTAGGTCGAATTTTTGAATATCAGGAGGGAAAAAAGAAAAAGGCAAAAAATCTTTTATTCTCCAATTATAATATCCGTATTTATGGAATGAATGGAAATTTAGTAAAGGAAATAAATACAGAAGTTGACGGAAAATGGCTGGTAAGTACCAAGGTGATACAAATTCCTCAAAAGGAAATAGTTATTTCTGCATTCTACAGTAATTCAAAAAAAGGCAAAGATATTGATGGGTTGTTGGTACAAAGAGTGAATCCTGTAACAGGTGAAATAATTGGCACTTCCTCAAAAGAAATCAATACAGGATTAATTTCTAAATTGGAAAATGAAGACGATGATGAAGATGGTGATGAAGAAAGTAAAAAAGAAAGAAGAGAGCGAAAAAAATTGGAAAAAATTCAGGATGATGAAGATGGGTTCTCAAAATATATGAGATTCAGGAATGTGTTTTCAGTAGCAGCAGATGGTGGAATAGTCATATTGGCTGAAAAATATCATCACTACCAGTATACGGAGGTAACTACATCATCTTCATCAGGAGGTGGATTCGCCTCAATGTCCACAACAAGGACAGTTACTTATCAAGTCTACGAGTGTGGCGACCTTATGATGGCAAAAGTAGATGCTAATGGAAATATTGCCTGGCTTCATGTTCTACCCAAAGAACAAAGAGAAGTCATTCAGTCTTCCGGTTCCAACACCTCAGGAGTTTCATTCAGTGGAGGTAGCGGGTTTTTCAACTATTCTGATTTTAACATGCCTTTCTATGCAGGCTTTGGTGTACTTGCCGGAAGCAAAAACGCTTCCATTATTTTCAATGACAGTAAAAAGAATCTGAACACTTTGGAACTGGGTCAAAAAACAAGAAAAATATCTTATTTCAGAAAATCCGAGTGTTTTGCTGTCGATTTGGATCTAACAACAGGTAAGTATACCCGAAATAT
This sequence comes from Chitinophagaceae bacterium, assembly GCA_947448685.1. Lineage (GTDB taxonomy): Bacteria > Bacteroidota > Bacteroidia > Chitinophagales > Chitinophagaceae > Ferruginibacter. Next base: position 1,831 of record CANFOP010000062.1, read on the forward strand.
CCTTTTCAGTAATAATGATGTACCTACTGCGATGCCAAGACTGTCATCTGGTTTTGGAACAACAATGTATATGATAGGAAAAGAAGATCGAATGCTGGGAAAATCAAAAATAGCAGTGGCTAAGGTAACCCTCAAAAAACAATAACAGGAATTTTAAAATACACCCAACTGCTTTGTGAGTTAGCTTTTAATAAATAAAAAGCGAAAATCACAAAGCAGTTTTTATTTTTGTACCATGATAAACAATATATGCGTAGCAGGTGCCGGTACCATGGGAAGTGGCATCGCTTTATGCGCGGCACAAAATGGCTTTGATGTTATACTTTTCGATTTGAACAGTCAGGTGTTGGAGAAAGCAATTAGCAGCATTGAAAAAAATCTGACATCCCTTCTTGAAAAAAATAAAATATCTGTTGCAGAAAAAGAATCCATCTTCAATAGAATTAAATTTACTGCGGATATACATAGTTGTAAGGCTTCCCTGATTATTGAGGCGATCGTAGAAAAAATGACTGTTAAAACGGAACTGTTCAATCAGCTGGCTATGATTAATAGCACTGAAACCATTTTTGCCAGCAATACTTCTTCTTTATCCATTGATGAATTGCAGAAAAACATCCCTAATCCAGAAAGAGTGGCCGGAATGCATTTTTTCAATCCTGCTCAGATTATGAAGCTGGTGGAAGTCGTGAAAGCAAGTAAAACTGATGATCATGTAATTGAAAAAATAGTTTCAGTATGTAAACAATTGCAAAAGACACCTGTTGTTTGCATTGATGCACCTGGCTTTATTGTAAATCGTGTGGCCAGGCACTACTATCTTGAAGCCATGAGATTGGTTGAAAAAGGAATCGCACCAATTGAAACAGTTGATACTGTAATGGAAGCATCAGGCTTTAAAATGGGCCCTTTTAAATTGATGGATTTAATAGGTAACGATATCAATTTGGCTGTTACTCAATCCTTGTATGATGCATTTAATCACGAAACCAGATTTCAACCATCCGATTTGCAAATCAATAAAGTAAAAGCAGGTGAATTGGGAAGAAAAAGTGGAAAAGGGTTTTACGAGTATTAATTCATCGGATTAACTTTTATTTTTAATTTTTTTCCCAATCAGAAAATCAACTTACAGCAAAATCACCGTACATTGAGCGTTATGAACAGCCAAAAAAAGATACTCGTTACAGGAGCAGCAGGGCTATTAGGTAAAGAATTGATTTTGCAATTGCTTTCTGCAGGGGAAATCGTGAAAGCTGTTTATCATCAAACAACTCTAAACGATATCGACCATCCTCAACTTCAAAAAGTTAATGTCGATTTATTGGATATACTGGCTTTGGAAGAAATTATGCAAGATGTTACTCATGTGTATCATTGCGCCGGGCTGGTAAATTTTTCTTCAAAACATAAAACAAGGCTCTATAAAATCAATGTGGAAGCTACCACAAATGTTGTGAATACTGCATTGAATGCAGGTGTAAAAAAATTACTCTTTGTTAGTTCAGTCGCTGCACTTGATAGAATGAAAACCACAGAACCCATTAATGAAGGAATGCAATGGAATAAAGAAACAGGCGGCAGTATCTATGGGCATTCTAAATATATGGGTGAAATGGAAGTATGGCGTGGAATGGCAGAAGGGCTACAAGCGGTCATTGTTAATCCGAGTATTATTCTTGGTCCGGGCAACTGGAATGCAGGCTCTACAGCAATTTTTAAGAAAGTATATCAGGGATTGAAATGGTTTACAGAAGGCTCAACAGGATTTGTAGATGTAAATGATGTTTGCAGAGCAATGATATTGCTCATGGAATCTGATATTCATGCCGAAAGATTTATCATCAGTGCTGAAAACAAGCAATTCAAAGAGGTATTGTGTATGATTGCAGATGCATTTAAAAAAGAAAGACCTTCTAAAAAAGTAAATAAATTCATCTCTTCGTTAGCATGGAGGATGGAAAGCATAAGAAGTTTTTTTACCGGTTCAGAACCCTTGATAACAAAAGACACGGCAAATGCATCTTTGGCGAAAGTAAGTTTTGACAATACAAAATTTTTAAAACATTTTCCTGATTTTCGATATAAACCATTACAAGAAACGATTGAAAAAACATGTGCTACTTTGCAACAGAAATAATTTAACTCTTAGTTTATTTTTAGAGTAAACAATAAATTTTAAAACAAACATCATGAATCGAGTTATATTCACCATTACCCTGACAGTTCTATCATTTGTTGTTTATTCTCAATCAAAATATTATACAATTACCGGAAGGGTTATCAATAGTTTGGACAAAACACCTATGCAGGGCGCATCAGTTTTCGCAGAAAATACTACACTTGGCACCATAACAGATACCAATGGAAATTTTGAATTTCAATTGCCCAACGGCGGGTATTCAGTGGCTGTAAGTTTTACAGGGTTCAATACTGAAATTCAAAGAGTATCCAATATTGGAAGCAGTCAGTCTGAAAACAGAATAATAGAACTTAACTACGAATTAACGGCTAAAGAAAAAATGATGCAAGATGTTTCCATCGTATCAACAGGAGAAGTGAAAAATGGATGGGAAAAATACGGCAGCTTTTTTTTAGAAGAGTTTATTGGCAAAACGCCTAATAGTTTACAATGCACCATTCAAAATCCCGATGTATTGAAATTTTATTTTTCCAAAAAGAAAAACAGATTAAAAGTGTTGGCTTCTGAAGCATTAAAAATTAACAATCAAGCCCTTGGATATAATATAAGATATGAGCTGGATTCTTTCATTCATGAATACAATACAGAGATTAGCATTTACTCAGGATATCCATTGTATGAAGAAATGAAAGCCGTTTCTGATAGCCAGCAAACAGCATGGGTAAATGCCAGAATGAACGCCTATTATGGTTCCATATTACATTTCATGAGAAGTTTGTATGATAAACAAGTGGAGGAAAACGGATTTGAAATACAGTTTTTGGTAAAGAAAAACAATCGTGAAGAGGCTGTAAAAATAGAAGATTACTATAAGCAATTGAAATACCAATTCAATGACAGCAATCAGATTGCTACCATTCAACCCAATGAAATCAATCTTGGTGTTATTTATAAAGAAGAGAAGCCGGCACAGGAATACTTGAATGATAATAAAAATGCTCCTAATCAGTTTCAGTTTTCTTCGGTATTGTTTCCGTTAAATACAACAATATCGATTGAACAAAACGGCTTTTATTTTGACCAGTCTTCATTGACTTTCAATGATTACTGGGAATGGACCAAGATGGCGGATGCCTTGCCCTATGATTATGTTCCGGAGGAAATGGAAGGCAAGTAAAAAATGCTTCTTTCGCTGGTATTAACTCCAACGGAATTAATAATTATCTTTGTTTCAGAAAAAATGTATCAACTTATTCCATATATCAGTTTATCAGGATTATTTCTTCCGCTTTTAATTTTATTTTACAACAGAGGCTTTAAAAGTGCCAACAGGTATTTGGCAGGGTTTTTATTTTTCTCTTCTTTGTATCTACTTGAGTCATTCACTTTCTTTTATGCGGAATCAAAAAGCTGGGTTGCATTTTTTACCAATACACATACTTTCTATTATTTGATAGGGCCTTTTGCTTTTTTTTATGTAAGAAGCATGCTTCGCGATAATAGTCAAATCAAGAAAATAGATTGGCTCCATTTTTTACCTTTTGTAACAGCCTTCATAGGATTCATTCCTTATTTATGTTCTGCGTGGAGTTACAAATTGTTGGTAGCTGATAATATTCAAAGTGACAATTGGGATATGGAACAATTTCATTTGAACTTTATCATTCCACACAAAGTAGATCAGGCTTTAAATGTATTGCAGATTTATTTTTATTCCATTGCATTATGGATTTTGTTGAGCAAGTATAAGCGAAATTTTAATAGTAGAATTTATCAAGTGCCTCAATTCAAACTCATAAGAAATTGGTTGTTTATTTTTACGTTGATTATTACCATCATCACAATCAATTTTACTGTTGCAATGGCCAATATGTGGTTGTATGATAACAAATATGTTTTTCTGGAGAAAGCAAGCGGGGCTCTGCTCTTTGCATCAATTGTGTATGTTGGGATGAACATGATTGTCATGATTTTTCCTCATATCATGTATGGCTTACCGTTAGATGTTAAAGATTCTTTTTTTACAAAAGAGTTAGACGAAAGCGATGATATATTGAATAAGAGTTTAGTAAATGATTCTAACGAAGAGAACTCAACTGCAGAAGTTACATTGAATAATAAGAAAGATTCACCGCTGTTATTTTCTTCGGATTATATTGAGAAAATAGAATCGGCAATTCTTGAAGTCATTAGTAATGAAGATTATTTAGTGCCTGACTTTAAATTAATAAATATTGCAGATAAGTTTGCTTTGCCTGCACATCATTTGACGTACTATTTTAATGCTATTTTAAATCAATCTTTTTCTGACTGGAAAAATAAATTGCGTGTAGAATATGCAATAACGTTACTCAATCAAGGTCATTCATCCAGTATTACATTAGAAGCAATATCACTTAAATCCGGGTTTACCGCACAAAACACATTTATTCGTGCATTTAAATTGCATACAGGCCAAACTCCAAGTGAGTATTTGAAGAAGAGCGCTTTGCAGCCCTAGTTGGTATGTTCACTAAATAGGGCAATCACAGATGGCTTTACCACCAACGAAATCAGTAGGGCGAGATGAGTTGAAACTCATCTCGCCCTACATCATAAAAATTAGCCGAAGAATATTTATAATCTGCCGGCTTTTTACATATACCTGCTTTCACAGGATTATTATGTATGTACTTCATCTTTTGTAGAAACACTTTTTCAGTAAAAAGCTCAATGGACAAAGCATATCTTTTCCAAAATTGATAAGCCCGGTCAATTTTATCCACCTTGAATTGTTTTAAATACCGTTGATTGGTTTTCTTCAATTCAAATTTCATTTGATGTGCTGTATATTTTTTGAAGCTATGTTTTATTTTGTACGGATTATTGCCCGATAAGATCTGCCATATTAAATGAATATGGTTGCTCATGATTACAAAAGCGTATAATTTTATTTTGTTATTTTTTACAAGATACTGTAAGCTAGAAATGATGATGTCTTTGTATTTGTCATCATGGAGTAAAAATTTCCAATCGAGAATGGTAGCGGTATAAAATTCTGGCCAGTGTATCGGGTATACTTGCATTTTTAGGTGAAACTAAAATACCGACGTTTGAACGAAAAGAGAATTTCCACCATGCGGAGAAAGAAAAATCCCCGCTCTGCCATCGCTGGTGTTAACACCTACTAGGGCAGAAAACAACTCATCACATAAAATCAAATCCTTATAAAATGCCCAATATCCCCAAAACTTCTTTCCATATTTAAATATGGAAAGAAGTTGTCCCTTAAATATTAGTCCATCTTCCCCTTTTTGTTAAAATTTACAACATTAGGCAAAGTATAAAAAAATACTTTTTCTAATGTGTCCCGTTTTAAAATCCATTAAAAATAAAACTACTATTTAATTTCCAAAATGAATAGTAAAATTTTCGTATTCATTTAAAAAATAATGTTCCTCCTCCCTAGCTGATGATAACACCATCAAGGGGAACCACCAAAACAAAACAAAATCATCACATGAAAAAAGTTCTATTCCTTGCCATTGCCTTCATCGCATTTGCAAATTTGTTAAACGCTCAATCTTTGGGCAATTACAGCAACACTACTGTTAATGAGGGTTCCTCAATCAACATTACCCCTAGTGCGGCACCTTCGGGAATAACGGCCCTATCTGCCTATTCCGACAATGGTAGTTTTACGGGTAGTTTAACGGTTAGCCCAACTACAGGTGTTATTAGAGTAGTAAACCCCACTGGCGTTGGCACTTACCCAATTGTGGTGAAATCGTCTAATGGCGTAACCAAAACTTTTAACCTTACGGTAGCACCCCCTTTTTGTGCTAAAAAAGCGTATCAAACACCAGTTTCAATTAAATCCGTAGCTACAGGAAGCTCATTAAATACTTATGGCTCCGCCTATCCTACATCTACAGCAGTAGGCGATTTTAATAAAGATGGCAAAAAAGACATTGTTATTTCCAATCAGGGGTCTTATAATACTTATGGAGGCAATTTTACCCAATATGGTAGCCTTAATGTAAAATTTGGTGATGGATTGGGCGGCTTTGGTGCTGATAATATCATTATAAGTGGAAATACGATAACAGCAGGGTTTGCTCTTTCTTCAACTGAGGTTTCAGATATTAATGCTGACGGCAATGATGATATAGTTGTAATTTTTAATGGAGATTATGGGCAGGGAGGGACTAGTTGGATTGCAGTTTACTTGGGTAATGGCGCTGGTGGTTTTGCTAGTCCAATATGGTGTAGTGCGCTTTCAAGTGCAAAAGAATTATGCATAAAAGATATAAACAAAGATGGGTATAACGATCTTGTTTATAAGGGATCTAACGGAGGCCCGGCTCTTATTGTATTGCTAAATTCTGGATCTCAAACAAATCCATTTGGCAACAATAATTATTTTGTTACTGCCCTCAATCAATGGGGCACCAATTTCGTTTTCGACGATTTTAATCGTGATGGTAAAATAGATTTTGCCTATATGGGAGAAACAATCTATGATAACTATTATGGCTACACAGCCCATACTTTAAGAGTTTTTCATGGCAATGGTGCGGGAAGCTTCAGTTGGGCATATAATATAAGTGCTCAAGGGGGCGGTACTACGAAATATACTTCCAATGATAATTACCAGCTTGCATTAACGGATGTTAATAATGATGGACGGAACGACGTTATAGCAGTAGGGGAAATAAACACAAATTTGGGAGCCAACATCTCATATTTTCAAAGCTTTGATCAATCTGGTACCAATAATGGACCTTATAAATTAATGATGACAAATAATACCAATTTACCCTCCATTTATTCTGAAATTCATCCATTATCTTCAGGTGTAAAAATTGCAACCGGAGATTTTAATGGGGATGGTAATAATGATATTTCAATTGCGTATTATACAAGTCCGTCAACTGAAAGTAAATATATTGTGTTATATGGCAATGGTACTTTTTATCCAGATTTTTTTACAGCTGGATCAACTCCAATTCAAAATACAGGCGGTAGAGGTATGGGCGGCTGGGCTAGTAAATTTATTTCCGGCGATTTTGATTCGGATGGTAGGCTCGATTTATTAACAGTAAATCCTTTTTCGGATAATATTACTTTAATAAAACCCTCAGGAGGGTTAACCAATGCCGATATCAGCCCAATATCACTTAGCACTCCATTTACTACTGCTTCAAATGGCGTTCCTATAAGTGCTTCTAATATTTGTTTATCAGTTAGTGCAGCTGCAATATCAAGTAGCGTTACTGGTGGATACAATCCCAAATTTACTTGGTATAAAAATGGTACTCCAATCAGTAGGTTTGATTCTGCATACCAATATGGCGCATTATGGGTAGGTCATACTTCATTATATATGTATTTAGCAAATAGCGGTAATTACTCGGTTTCGGCAAAAAACGATAATAAAACATGTCCTTCTCTGGATACCACCAATATAGTATTTTCTACTTCTACAGCAGTGAGTTTTACGCCCACATTAACGCCTACTGTTACCATCACTTGTACTACTCCAGGTATTGATACAGCATATTGTGCAGGTCAATTTTATACTTTCAATGCAAATATCACCGATGCTGGCACAAACCCTACAGTTACTTGGTATTATTATGGAAATACGCTATTAACCAATACTGCCAATACAATAATATCAAACAATGGCCGTACGATTAGCATCAATAGTGCAATCATAACATCTCTTGGCGTAAATATTAATGTTTATTGCAAGGTTACTCCACAATCTGGGGGTTGTTATTTTACTTCAGAAGGAGGTAGTACAGGTGTAAAAACCAGTAACTACTTGTATTTCGGCCGTCCTAAGGGATTAGGTAATGCCGCCATTAGTTTAACAGCCGATGGCAATGCCTCTCAAGTTTGTTCGCCCACGTATATGGTATTTTCAGCTAATGCTACTGGTATGGATGTGGCGAATTCTATTTTTGATTGGAAATATTATACCTATTCAAATTCAACTTATACTCTTAATTACAGCTCCGGTCCAATCAACGCTACTGGATTAGCAACAAATGTTGATGGTCTTTCAATAGTTGCTTTGGAAGTTACACCCTCTATTGATGGATGCTTACTAACCAACAACAAACTTATTGACGTTATAACAATGGGGCCCAACTCTGCAGCTGCAAGCAATAGTTTCCGAATCATAAATACTATTATTCCTAATGCTAATATTGGTAATAGCAATAGTTCATCCTTCACTACTAATGTTTTCGGCTTTTCTTTTGTTATTGGCAATCGCGCCTATATAGGTGGAGGTAATGGCTCTACCAGTTTTTGGTCATACGAAGCAGGATCCAGAAGTGGTTTGAGGCGTGAGACCGATATGCCATTTACCAGTTATGAAGGCTCTGCATTTTCTTCTAACGGTAAAGGGTATGTGCTAGTTGGAAGGACGGGTTCAAATATTAATACCTATGCAGGATTATTTATGGAATACGATCCGGTTACCAAGGCTTGGACAAATAAATCATCGGCATTGAACAACACAGATTTATTTTATAGTTGTCAAAATGCTACTTTTACCATCAACGATTTTGGTTACTTAGGGGGAGGACGTGTTAATAGTGCCGGTAATAATATCTTCTCAGCCGCAACAGCCATTCCAACAGCCAAATGGTATAAGTATGATCCAATCAATAATCAGTTTTATAGCATCGCCGATTATCCCAATAGCGCAACGAATGCTACTTATATTGGTACGGCATTTTCTGCAGCCGGAAAAGGTTTTTTTCTAAAAATGGATCAGTTGTGGAAATACGATCCCGATGCAAATAGTTGGTCAAATACCAATAGAGGCTATCCATTAGCAGGTTATTTTGCTCAAAGTGCTTTTTCTATTGGCAATTATGCCTATGTTGGTTTGGGGGTATTACAAACGGGTACTGCAGATAATAA
>CANFOP010000063.1 GCA_947448685.1 Chitinophagaceae bacterium
GTTGGGTATTGATTGGTATGAATGATATCTTGATACAAAATTTCACCACTTTTGGTTACAGCGCCAAATTTTGTTGTTGTTCCGCCAACATCTATACCAATTGCGTAAGTAGCTTCCATATTTTCATTGAGTTATGAATGCTGTTAATGGCTATTGCCAGAAGAGGCATCATCATAATTGATTCCCTGTTTCTTTAAAATGCCCTTGACAGCAATTGCAAAAAAACTGAGGTAAGCAAAACAAACAACAGGAATCCAGTAAGATTGCTGTATACCGGTTACATCAGCCAGTTTGCCTTGAATTGGAGGAATGATGCCACCTCCCAGAATCATCATGATTAAAAATGCTGATCCTTGTGTTGTATATTTCCCCAATCCCGCTATAGATAAATTAAAAATACAAGGCCACATGATTGAGCAACATAAACCACCGCTCAACAATGCATATGTTCCAATAGTTCCGTTGCATTGAGTTCCAATAATCATGGAAACAACACCCAACGATCCAAAAATGAGCAACGTTTTGGCAGGCTTGTCTTTACTGATAAAAAAAGCAATAATTTGAATGAGCACACAAACTATGTAATAGTAAAGTGCCTTCATATCGTAACCCGCAACTGTGTTGACTCCGATTATTACCGCAAATGCAAATAATGGTACAATGAATTGTAACATCATTTTATTTTTTTGTGAAAGATTAAATGCAGATATAGCTCCTGTCCAGCGACCTATCATTAAACTTCCCCAGTACATGGCTATATATGGAGTGGCTTCCGATGCCTGTTTTGCTCCAAATGTTTTTAGTTTAAGCAATTCTCCCATATTACTTCCTATGGCTACTTCTACGCCTACATAAACGAAGATGGCCAACATTCCTAATACTAATTGAGGATATTTCATGGCACCCCAGCCATCTGCATTTTTAGAAGCGCTTATTTTTGAATAAAGCAAACCTACTAACACTACAGACAAAGCGCCCAGTAACCATTTCATTCGGTATGCATTCATGGCAATTTTTTCAGCATCGGTGGAATTGCTAACATCAGTTTTATAACTATTGAAAACAGGTGCAAACATGATGATGAGTAATCCTGTCATGATGACCAATGTAAACAATGCTTTATTGGCTTTTTCTGTACTTTCTGTCAAAATTCCTGCAGGAACTTTTTTTGCAAAATGAAACAACGCTGCAGCCGCCACAAAAAGCCCACCAACGCAAGTATACAGAACTATGACTTTTTTCAAACTCAATGCAGCAATTTGATTGTCAGTTACTGCGGCAGTGGTGCCAAATAAAGCCAAAGCCACTACTATCGGACCAATGGTTGTACCAAATGAATTGATTCCACCACCAAGATTCACCCTGCTTGTACCGGTAGCAGGGTCTCCTAATGATATGGCAAATGGTTGAGCCGCTGTTTGCTGAAGAGAAAATCCCAATGCAACAATAAATAATCCTACAAGCATTCCTGCGAAGGTGTTTGCATTAACAGCAATAATCATAGCCGTTGCTCCGATGGCTGAAAACAACAAACCAAGAATGATGCTCTTCTTATAACCCCATTTTCCAACCAAGTCTTTGCCTCCAAATGATCCGTAGGCAAATAATAACAATGCGCCAATATAATATGCAGTGTAGAAAGCAAAATCAATCAATTGACTTTGAAATTGATCTAAATGAAAATAATGTTTACAAAATGGAATAAATATGCTGTTGCCGGCAGCAATGAATCCCCAAAAGAAAAAAACAGTGACTAAAGTGCTTAATGCCCCATAATTTGTAGCAGTGTTATTGGTTGAATTTTTTTGAATATCAGACATAGTTTTGGGTTTATAAATCGGAAATTAGTGAGTTATTTTTAAATTAATAAAAAAATAATCAAATAATTTGATTCATTATTGCATTAAAATGTATTTTGAATGATAACAGTAAATTAAAATCAGATAAGATGAGACTTTTACATGTAAGCGCAGAGTGTTATCCGATGGCTAAAGCCGGTGGATTGGCAGATGTGGTTGGTGCGCTTCCAAAATATCAGAATTTATTGGGGCATCATGCAATGGTAATAATGCCCATGCATAGAACATCTTATTTAATTCATCATCATTGGGAAACAGTATATAAAGGTTCTTTTTCTTTTGGAAATCAAACAGTTGATTTTACGGTGATAAAAGAAAAAACAAATGAACTGGGGTTTGAATTGTATTGTGTAGATATTAATGGACTGTTAGACAGAATGCAGATTTATGGTTATGATGATGACGCGGAGAGGTTTTTGGCTTTTCAAATTGCTGTCATGGAATGGATTTTGCATTTCAACCAAATTCCTGATATAATTCATGTGCATGACCATCATGCCGGATTGATTCCTTTCATGCTACAGCATTGTTTTAAATATAAAAAATTGTCTGCCATAAAAACAATTCTGACTATTCACAATGCGCAGTATCAGGGGTGTATGGAATGGACTAAGTCAAATCTAATGCCAGCCTATGATGAATGGAAATCAGGCTTATTGGAATGGAATCATCAAATAAATTCACTGGCTTGTGCTGTAAAATGTGTCAATAAAGTAAATACGGTCAGTAAAAACTATATGCTTGAATTGATGAATCATTCAAACGGGTTAGAATATTTATTTCAACAGGAGAAAGAAAAATGTACAGGAATTCTGAATGGCATTGATTATCATGTTTGGAATCCTGAACAGGATGAATTGATTCAAACTCATTTTAATCATACAAATCTTGAATTTGGTAAATCGGAAAATAAAAAACAATTATGTAATCAATTTGGTTTTGATGAAAATTTACCTTTATTTATTTTTATAGGAAGATTAGTGTTCGAAAAATCTGCAGATTTACTGGCGGATACCATTTTACGTTCGTTTGAAAAAAATAGTAAACAATTTAATTTTCTTGTGTTGGGAAACGGTGATTCCGGCATAGAACTTGCCTTGTCGGCTATTCATGAAAAGTGCTTCGGTTATTATCATTCAACATTTGAATTCAATGAACAATTAAGTCATCAAATGTACGCAGGAGCTGATTTCTTGTTGATGCCGAGCAGGGTAGAGCCTTGTGGGTTGAATCAACTATATGCCATGAGATATGGCACAATACCCATTGTAAGAAAAACAGGTGGCCTGAAGGATACGGTAATCGACTTTGAAGATGAAGATGGCTTTGGTATAACGTTTGATCATATTTCAGTGGAAGAAATAGTGCATTCAATGAAAAGGGCTATGTTACTGTATGAAAATAGTCCTATGGTAAATTTTCTTAGAAAAAAAATGATGACAATCAATACCAGCTGGGAAAAAAGAACGGCGGATTATACCGAACTTTACAAATCCGTAATTTGAAAATGAAACCTAATGATAAGTAAGAAAGTAATTGCAGTGATTTTGGGAGGCGGTGCAGGTACTCGTTTATATCCCCTGACTGCTTCAAGAAGCAAACCTGCAGTTCCAATAGCCGGTAAATACAGATTGGTAGACATACCCATTTCCAATTGTATAAACAGCAGTATCAACAGGATGTTTGTATTGACTCAATACAATTCTGCATCTTTGAACAAACATATCAAAAACACCTACCAGTTCAGTGCTTTTTCCAATGGTTTTGTGGATATTCTGGCAGCAGAACAAACACCTGAAAGCCCAGGCTGGTTTCAGGGTACAGCTGATGCGGTAAGACAATCATTGAAGCATATTCACAAAGAAGATTTTGAATATGTTTTAATTTTGAGCGGAGATCAATTATACCAAATGGATTTTGCAGTGATGCTTGAAAATCACGAACAAACCCATGCAGACATATCTATTGCAACTATTCCAGTTGGTGAAAAAGAAGCCCCTGAATTCGGTATTTTAAAATCGGATGAAAAACATAGAATCAGTTCTTTTGTAGAAAAACCTTCCAAAGAAAAACTGCCTGAATGGATTAGCGAAACCGGTGATGATATGAAACAACAGGGACGAAACTATCTTGCATCCATGGGTATTTACATTTTTAATAAATCTGTTTTATATAATTTATTGGAATCGGAAAATAAAGATGCCGCAGATTTTGGAAAAGAAATCATTCCCGATTCCATCAGTCATTACAATGTAGCTAGTTTTCAATATGACGGATATTGGACCGATATTGGAAACATTCATTCATTTTTTGAAGCCAACTTGGCCTTGACACTTGACATTCCGCCTTTTAATTTATTCGACAATACCAAAATGGTATACAGCAGGGCAAGAATGTTGCCTCCGGCAAAAATCAGCGGAACAAATATTCAGCATTCTATTATTGCAGAAGGATCCATCATACATGCAGCATCCATTGCCAATTCTGTAATTGGCATAAGAAGCCGCATTGGAAAAGGAACTGCCATTACCAGTTGTTATATTATGGGAAATGATTTTTATGAAACAATCGATGAAATGAATCATCAGCACGAAAGGCGTATACCAAAATTAGGCATCGGTGATAATTGCGAATTGGTAAATGTAATTGTTGACAAAGATTGTCGCATAGGCAACAATGTTGTTATTAAAGGCGGTAATCAATTTGAAAACAGCGATCATCCTCTTTTTTCTATCAAAGATGGAATTGTTGTGATTAAAAAAGGGGCGGTCATCAATAACGGATTTCACATGATTGCTTAAGCAACATTCAATTGAATTAACTGATACTTTGCATATATTCTTGAAGAATTATAGTGGCGGCGATTTCATCAACTATTTTTTTATCACGTCTGTCTTTTTTCTTCATCCCCATTTGCAACATCGCATCTTTCGCCATTTTGGAAGTATAGCGTTCATCTACATCCTTGACAGGAATGTCTGGAAATTCTTTTTTTATTTTCTCAATCGCTTTTCTGGCAAGTGGAGTGCCGTGTGTATCAGATTCATCCCAATTTTTGGGTAATCCAACAATGAATAATTCGACTTGTTCCTCTTTGGTATATTTTTTCAAAAAGGGGATGAGTTCATCGGAAGAAATAGTTGTAAGGCCAGTTGCAATAATTTGCATGGGATCGGTAACGGCGATGCCGGTTCTTTTTCCTCCATAATCTATCGCCATTATTCTTGCCATGTTTTTGTCGGGTTCAATGGTTTACAATTTCAAAGTTCAATTTTAACTTATCACTTTTGATTTTTTCCTTTTCAATTTACTTGATTTTCGACAATCCTTCCAAACAAGATGTATCTCCTGGTCTTATCAGTAAGGCTTTTTGGAACAATAATTTCGCATCGTTTATTCTTCCTGCATTTAAAAAGGACCAGGCAAGCATATGATTGGCATCGTAATCAAATGGGTATAGATTTACCAGTTTTTCAAATAATTTGCCGGCTTGTTCGTATTTTTTTCTGTTGTAATTAATGACTCCGGCCCAATAATTAGCAGTATAATTCTGAGGATCTATTTTTAATATCTCTTCATACTGACTTACAACTTTGTCCCAGTTTTCCAAGACTGACAATGGTTTAACAATCCCCAGTTTCGCCTCTACTGCATAAGGCTTTAGATTAACCGCTTTTTGATAGTAATTTATTGACTGAGCATAATTTTTATTCATATACTCCAGCCAACCCAACCTAAGATTGATTTCATAACTGTCTTCATTATAAAATGAAAGTAGCGAAGAAATTGCATCACTGTATTTTTTCGAATACTCTTGCGTATAACTGTCGCTGAATGCTTTTTGAAGTTTAGCTTCGTTTTGCGCAAATGAAAAAGTGGCTGTCAATGAAATTGCTGAAATGCAAAATAGTTTCTTTAAAATTTCCATGTTATACCTCCGTTGATTGAATGTTGGTTAAATAAAAAGTTTGTATGATAAAGTTCTCTTTGCTCAAAAGTATATCCGGCTTGTGCCAAAATATGTTTGTTGATTTGTAAATAAGCATTCATGCCAGATTTAAACCTATTTTCATCAATGGCATTGTAGACATAGGTTAAATCGTTTTCTGAGTAATTGCTAAATCTTCCAAACGTGGCATTGGCTTCCAGCCAAATATATTTGTTCAGTTTGCATCCAAGTATCTGTTGCATATTGATACGGTTCACTTTTTTTCTATTATGTAAGCTAATCGTAGATATGCCATAAAAATTCATATTGCCTTTTGGAAAATAGGTTGCCTGAAAATTATATTGATGAATAGTTGTGTCAGTTATTTTTCCTGTAATGATTGACCCTTGTAAGGTACAATAATTATCATGATATTTCAATCCGATCATCCATAAATTGTTCTTATATACAATGCTTGTATACGGGCTTATATTGTGGCTGTTGAATGGTGTTTGAATAAAATGATATGCAATTTTCAATTGCAGTAAATTGTCAAGTGATATGGTCGTTTTATTGTAGTATTCTTTTTGATGAATGATGATTTGACTGTTGTTGGTTACATTGACCATGCCTCGTTCATCAATTATTTGATTATAAGTAATGAACGAATGTTCCATATTGGTTTTCCATCCAAGTCTGGTGTTCAAACTCACTTTATTGTAAATTGAATTATTGCGTGTGGTAATATCTGTAAATTTATTGCTGCATTCAATACCTGCGTCTCTCAAAGCCCTTTTACTGATATGTTCCATTGTTTTTGCTTCTTTTGAAAAATAGGGTACATGAATATAAGCTTGTTCAGGCTGATGTAAATTAATTAAACAATACCAGGCATAGTATCTTGCAATTTCATTATATCTGTCTTTTTTCAAAACATGATTGTAATGTTTTAAAGCCTCACTGAAATTTTGCAACATGACAGCAGCATATCCCATTCTCAATCTAAGGTAAATGAAATCCTGACCACCATTGATGGATGTTTTCCCATAATCCAATAATGTTTTCCATTTCCCATTAATGTACAAATCATAACTCGTTGCATCCACTTCATCATATGTTATCTTTTGCTGTGCATCAGATAAAAACGAACCAAGTATCAAACATGTAAATATGACTATTAACTTAAAAAGTTGCATATAACTTCAGTAGTATTGTTTTTTTGATTGATTGAAAAAGAAGTTATCTTTTTATTCTCGATAATGATAGAAGCCTTTGAAATTTCTTTTTTCTTCCAACCTATTGAATAGGTTCGCTTACTGGTTATTTCAATTTTTCCTGACGATAAGAAAACATCTTCCTGTTTGACATTGCTTTCAAAATTCATTTTGATGAAAATAAAAAATGGTGCAAGTAAATCCTGTATCCACCTTATTGGATGGTAGCCTAAAATGCTTAATGGATAATTGTCTTCTATTGCAATTTCTTTTTCAGAACTTAGTAAGATTTTATATGCAGCGATGTAGAATTGAAATAACAGCGTGTTTTTAGAGCCGATATAATTGGTGAAATAAAATACTGTTCCATTGTTGATAAAATAAGCATAAGCGTTTTGTTCTTTGCAGTGAATGTATGATTCATTGTAAATGTCTGTAAGCACTTCCCATTTTTCAGATGGGCCTTTGTCTGCAATCACTTCGAAAGTTTCGCCTGGTTGAAAATTGAAAGCACCCTGCAATTGAACATTGGGTATTACATTACTTACAAAACTTCCTTCATCGGGAATACTGTAATTTTTTAATGCTGCAACTGAAGATTTTCTTGAATAGAAATAAGATATGGGATAACGTAAAGTTTTTGAACCAATAAAAGGTGTTGACTGTATTTGAAAATGTAAATGAGGTTCGGGAGATCTGCCGGAATTGCCGCATGCCGCAATAATTTCACCTTTTTTGACAAATGAACCTTTTGTAACTTTGAACGATTGTTTTTTTAAATGAGATAATTTACTGTAAAGTCCGTTGGCATGTTGTATAATGATGGTATTGCCCCAATTTTGAGACGTATTGTTTTTGCCGATTTCATTATCCTCTATATGATCAACAATTTCTTCCACAATTCCATCTGCAGGACAAAGAACCGGCTTATTGTAAGCATGAAAATGTTCAGGTGAATTTCCCGGAAGACGAAATGTCTTCATATCATTATCGAGTACAACAAAATCTAGGGCTTTGGCCCAATCACCTTGATGGGTCATACTTCCGTCATATCCCTGACTTACCATCCATTCACCCAAAACAGGTAAGGTAAAAGAATGATAATATCTGTTCATCAAACGTTCTTTTCCATTTAAAAATCTGTATAGATTTATTTCCGGACTGTAATATTGAATTGGTGTTGTTACAAGTTTTCCTGGAGATTTTCTCAATTGTAAACAATACAGGAACAGGATAACAACAATACAGAACGGAAGAGAGAATACGGGTAATCCGTAAATAAGCGTAATACTGCTTAAACTTACTACCAATATATAAGCAATGGGAACGGTAATAAAAATCCATAAAAAAGACCGAATGCTGGGAATTAAATAAAATCCACCTAAGGCAATGGCTACCAGCATAAAATTAGTTCCCATATTATAATAAGAAAGATCACCGGTATTGAAACCACCCATCAGATGATTAAACATAATTGCAACAGAATATCCAATCACAGTCAGTATAAAAGAAATTCTGGAATTTATAAAAAGACCTATTGATAATAGCACACCTGTTAAAATGTTCCCCTGAAAGATAATAGCGCTCATCGACCTGAAAAAGCCGGATATGTAAGGAGCCATTTGCCAATTTTCAATCATTTGAACAAAATCAACCAGTTGAGGGCCGCCAATAGCATAGGTTTCATTCACCCAATAAATATGTCTTTGCGTAAGACCTATACCAGCAAATTGTTTGGATGCCAGTATTACAATCCAGGTAGTAAATATGAAAGCCAAAGAAAGACCGGGAATATTTTTGGCATTTAATTTTGAAGAAAGGGCAACCGAAAACAACATCGTCAATACTGCTCCAATAATCAATAATAGCATAAAAGCATTTCCAAATTCAAAATTGGAAGCAAAACCCAAACCAAACAAAATAGCACTGTAACTGTAAATTCCTGATTCAATATTCAAAGTATCAAAGCCTAATAGTTTTCCTGCCATCAAAGAAAATAATAATGCTAAAATACCGGCAGCACCAACAGCTGGAATGAAAAATGATACTATTAAAATAATTATTGAAAAAAAACGGTTCTTTGAAAAAAACAACATACCATAACTGTTAATGACAGCTATGCCAAAAGATTGAAGATATGTAAGTGTTTTTTTTATATTTTTTATCTTTAAATATTGAATGATGATAAATGTTCAGGCATTTTTTCCAATTGCTCGATGTATTGAAGCGTTTCAGCTTCTCTTATTAAATGAGCATTTCCTTTTTCATCAATCATTACAACATTGGGGCGCATTTGAATAAACTGCATCCACTGTGTCATATTATAGGCTCCAACACGATGCACCACAACATTGTCACCTCGATTTAACAAAGGCAAATTTACTGATTCTCTTACAACATCTATATTCATGCATAACGGGCCATATAATACCATATCTTCTGTATGATGAGTAAAATCTTGTGCCGGACTAATTTTATGTTCATACCAGAAAGAAGTGAATAAAATATTAACACCGAAATCCATGATGGTGGCTCTTCTTCCATCACTTAATCTTTTGTTGGCTAGTACGGTACCTAAAAGAAAACCTGCGTCATCAATCAATGCTCTGCCTGTTTCCAAAATCAACAAGGGCAGTTCTTCCGTCTTGAATCCTGCATGTAAAATCGCTTGGGTAATAGATTCTGCAAATTCGTCAATAAGAGGATTGGTATCGGAAGCGGGTAAATAAGCGCCTTTCAAGGTATTAGCGGATGGGAAGCCTCCTCCTAGATCAAGATATTGAATGGTTGTATTTAATTCTGTTTTGCATTTCCATGCAAGGTCACTTAGTTTTTTAACAGCAATTGCGTATGCATCGGTTGATAACATGTAAGTACCAATATGACAATGTAACCCGATTAGTTCCATTTTTCCAGATGCTACTATTTTTGTCAGCGCATTATACGCTGATCCATTTTCATAATTAAAACCAAATCTGTCCCAGATAGGATAAACACCTGTATCCATGTTAACACGGATGGCTACACGCGGTTTTTTTGCAACAGATTCGCAGAGCTCAATGATTTGATACAATTCGTCGAAATGGTCTATATGAATCAACGAATCATTGTTGATGGCTGTTTTTAATTCTTCATTGGTTTTTTCAGGACCGTTGAAAATGATTTTATTTCCCGGAACGCCATTACCCAATGCTTTGTTGTATTCAAAACCACTCACTACTTCGGCCCAACTACCTTCCTGATGAAATACGTTGCAAACCGCGTTTATATAATTTGTCTTGTAACTCCAGGCAAACTGCACTTTTGGATACCTGGTTTTAAATGCTCTTACTGTATTTTGATATGTTCTGCGAATAGTTCTTTCACTCAAAATAAATAAAGGAGATCCGTATTTTTCTATCAATGACTTTACGGAGACACCATCAATTTGTTTGACCGGTTCATATTCTGTTCTTGTTCCGAATTTATTCATAAGACCCGCATTCATTTTTTGGATGAAAGGTCTTTCGTATCTTAATTTTTGCATAAAATGATGTTTATAAAATAGATGAGTTTTTAATTAGATTACAATTCACCGAAAGCACTTATCTGCTGAAATTCAGTCACATCTGTAATGTGATCCCATGCATATCGGATAAACATTTTACCCACGGCATATTCCTGATAAGGTTTTACATCTTCACCAAGAGCCATTTTTACCAATGCTGCA
>CANFOP010000064.1 GCA_947448685.1 Chitinophagaceae bacterium
AAGCCCCACTGAACCTGATATTGTCAGATCTCCCTTTTCTTTCAACATGGGAGACTGAACCGCGTTTGGTTTATAAATTGTAAAGCAGCCGGTTAGATAAATGGACAGCAAAAATATCGAGATGCAGTTTTTCATTTCCGAATGTTTTTATTTGAACAAAAAACGAATATAATTCAAACGATAAAAATATTTATTAAATAAGTAAAGTGTGACATAATTATGACACAATCAATTGTAATTATTCTTTAATTATAATAAATTTAATGTAAATTAAAATATCATTGACTCTTATTCGATTTGTGTAATTTTGCGCCTTAATATATTTACATTAAAATTAATTCAATGAAAGACTTTTTTGCAATTATCAGTGCAACATTTAAACAAGTTAAAAAAGTTACCAATCAAGTTAAAGTTTTTGCTCTACTAATCTTTGTTCTTTTTCTTTCCGGTACATTTAAAGCAGAAGCTCAAATAACAGTTCCAGCAGGTTCTTATGTAATTGACATGGGAATCAACTCAGCTGTAAAACCAGCCGGATTGAGACCCTATGGTATGATTCACGAAATGGTAAAGTTTTACAGATTGCCTATTGTATGGGTAATAAGAGAAGGAAAAGCAAAAGACGCTGTAGACTATACTATTGGAGGTGTTTCTTATAAAGGCGGTTTATTTATCATTCCAGGTCAGTTTGTTACCAGCCAGGTTACATCTGCCATAAACGCATGGACAGCAGGTACTTCGGCAGTCGGGCCAAATGGTTACACACGTGGATTGGTAGTTGCAAGAATGCTGACTTCCAACTATACTTTTACTGGTGCGAAATTTGATACTATCAAGACAGTTCCAACATGGACATTGGATGCGCAAAATGGAGCAATTGCTCAAGGATTTTTAACTAATGCTGGAATTCCAAGCACTGCTTACAATTGGTTGGCGCCTTCTCAATTGGGTGCTTGCAGCGATATATTCGTTATGCCCCACGCTGATCCCGCTTGGGCTACTCATGGAAATTTATACAATTGGAATTTGCAATACAATGGGGCTATTTGGTTGGCTTGTCATGCAGGTAGTGCAATGGAAAACATGTACAACCCAGCCAACCCTTCACAACAAACCAACTTTTTAAGTAATAAAGCAACCACAGCAGGTCCTGGAATTACACTTCCTGTTGCAGGCTCAACCGCTTATGCTCAAAACTCATTGGTACTTTGGGGTAATCACTCTGCTGCCAGTGTCCCATACATTACAAACGATAATATCCCTGCCCCGCAAACTGGTACCTCTGTTTCTGCTGATGACTGGGTTTCTCAATTCATTGGGGTAACGAATACTGCGCATATCAATGGTAGTGAGCAAGTATATCTTCCTGTTTTAGGACAAGGCTGGAGATCTACCACAAAAATCATCACATTCGATGCACAACAGGCAGATGTTCCTGCGAACTCTCCTGGTACAGCCGTTATTATGGCCTATGGCCGTGGCTTGGGTGATCCAAATCGCGGACAAGTAATGTTGTCTGCAGGACATAGCATCAATAAAGGAAATGTGGGTGATGTACCCGCACAATGTGCTTTTTTCAACTGGAGTTATTATGCTATTAAGGATAAAGCTGTCAATGTAAGCGCAATTAATGGTGTACCTACATCAGGTGACATTTATGGTCCTACACCTTTTTCTGTTCAGGCATATTCACCGGTTTCTGCAGGAAATCTGACATATTCCTGGAGTTGTATTAAAAAAAGCGATGGTACACCTGTAGGAACCTTTACTCCTAATAATACTTCAGGTGCTGCCAACACATCATTTGATCCGGGTTCTCCCATTTCAGTGACTGATGTAATTATTTCTGTTTCAGTAATTGATCCTTGCGGAAGAACAACTACAACAAATGTTCCGGGTAGAATTATGCCTGCTCCCGCTACACCTATTGCTTTGAATGATTTCGCACAAATCAGCTCTACATGCTATACTCCTGGATTGTCTACCACCATTAATGTATTGGCCAATGATTCAGATCCTGATGGAAACTTGAACACCAATTCTGTAGTATTAATCAATCCTTCCAATTCTGCTCAAACTGGAAATAGTTATACTGTTTCAGGAATAGGAACATGGACTACAAATGGCGCCACTGTTACATTTGCTCCGGTAAACAATTTCTTCGGTACCGCAACAATCAATTATAAAGTATGTGATAATACTCCATCAGGTCCTTTATGTGCAACTGCCACCATATCTGTTGGTGTTGGTTCTCCTGATGTACATGGTTGTTTCCCGGGAAGCATATATGATGTGGTAACTGAAATTGGTGCAGATACTGCCTATCAGGATGTTGCAACTGTAAGTAATCCATTAAGTGCTGTTGGAACTTCTGATTTTGATGCAGCAGACATTGCAGGTACTGCGGCAACAATTTCTACCAATACTACTGCTGTTCTAAGAATGGATTATCGTTCCATAATCACCGGTAAGGATTCAATCACTATTTATTTTGCCCCAAGTTCTAATAATACAACAACCATAACAGCACAGTATTCTACCAATAATATTAACTGGTTCAATTTGACGCTTACTGACGGAAGCGCCACTTCTTCCAATGTTTCCAATGATTTGGGAACGGCTGTATATGATTTCCCTTCTGGTGGTTTGAGATATATCAGAATCAGCAAAACCGGAACAGCTAATGCATTAATTGATGCAGTTGTATTAGAAGATTGGGATTGTGTTAGCTCTGCAGTTTCTGCAATAGATGACAATGCAATCAGTGAAGAAGATAATCCCGTTACTATCAATGTAATTGATAATGATAATAATCCAGGTGATTTGAACTTAACAGTAAGTATTACTCAGGCGCCTGCTCATGGAAAATTGAGTATCAACCCAGATAATACTATTACTTATATCAATACAACTGACTACAGCGGATCAGATGTATTCGTTTACCAAATTTGCAACAGCACAGGAAGTTGCAGTTCTGCTACAGTTAACATTACTATTCAAGACGATGGTTGCTCAAGTAATCAATACACACCAATATCTACTACAACCAACAGTGCAACTTTCAGCACTACTGCACAAGCAGAAGATGCCATGCTTCGTCAGGACGCAGCCACTACAAACTATGAAACTGGAACAACTTCTGATATAGGTAAAAAACCAACAAAAT
Organism: Chitinophagaceae bacterium; assembly: GCA_947448685.1. Lineage (GTDB taxonomy): Bacteria > Bacteroidota > Bacteroidia > Chitinophagales > Chitinophagaceae > Ferruginibacter. Next base: position 3,167 of record CANFOP010000064.1, read on the forward strand.
CTAAAAGATTCATTTGGAAGCCAATTGGATTCACATCAGCAATTCCTTCCAATGCAATCATTGATAGTGCCTATTTCAGAATTACACAAACAGGCGGTGACCGTGCTCCACTTACATTGAATACTTCTTTGTACAGATTAACTCAATCATGGACTGAAAGCCAAGTGACTTGGAACATCAGTGCTACATCCAATAACTGGACTACAGCAGGTGGAACATATAATCCTACTGCCATTGCAAATTTAAAAATTGCAAGAGCTGCCAATGGAACACAAAATACTTTCAATGTGAAGAGTCTTGTGGAATATTGGCAAGTCAACAGGTCAGTCGCTTCTCCTCGTCCGGATGAAATGGGATTCATCATCAAACAAACAACTGAAACAAGTTTAGATAAAAGAATCATTTTTGGCACATCTGAAAATGGTACAGCAAGTAACAAACCATTGCTTACTGTAATCTATCGCACAATTGGATCATGCACAACTATTCCTAACCGGGCTCCTTTGGCAAATCCTGATGTAGCCACAACTTCAACATCCAATGCAGTAAGTATCTCAAATATGTTGAACAACGATGCAGATGTTGATGTAAATACCTTATCTGTTACCAATGCAAGTCAATTAACCCCTTCAAGAGGTTCATTAACTTTAAATGGCAGCACTATCATTTATACTCCAAATAACAGCGTGTCTATTCCAAGAGTTGATACGTTGATCTATACATTAAGTGACGGAACACTCACTGATCAGGCGTATATTTTTGTTACAGTTAATAATGCCGCCCCCAATGTAAATACTGATGTCAGCACACAAAACAGTGGAGCAAATCATGTTGTAAATGTTGCAACAAATGATTCAGATCCTGAAGCAGGAACACTTACAAATCCTTCTATCATAGTTCAACCTAAAAATGGGTCGTTTACGCAAAATGGAACTACCATAACTTATACCCCCAATGCTGGATTCTATGGCAATGATACTTTGATATATGAGCGTTGTGAAGTTAATACAGTTGGTTGCAGCCCAAGAGGATTGTGCGATACAGCCATGGTGATATTCAAAGTTAAAAATCAGCCGCCTACAGCAGCCAACATCAATTTAAATACTTACTCTTGTCAGGGAATTGGATTTGATTTGGTAAACAGTATTGCAGACCCCGAAGGAGAAAATCTAACAACAGGCATTATATCGGGTACCACTGTTGGAAACGTTACAACACTTACCTATGGTTCATTAACATTGAATGCAGATGGTACTTATACATTCCTTCCGAACAATACAACCGGAACTCAGACCATCCAATATACAGTAACTGATCCCGGAGGATTAAAAGACACTGGTATCATAACGATTAATGTTTTACCTTTCTCTACTAACATTGCACCGGTGGCAGTTGATGACAGATTTGACACAACTACCCTGGATGGTGTTGGACCAATCAACCAAGATTTATATGTCGATGTAAAACCTAATGACAGCGATCCGGATGGCAATTTTATCAATATACAATTGACTCCATACCCTAGTGGTCCTGCATTACTTCAACCGCTGCATGGAACAATCAAAATTTTAAACGGATTAATAAAATACAGACCTAATCTTAATTTTACAGGAATTGACTCATTTGAATATGTGTTGTACGATTCAGTTCCACCTGTTCAAAGTGGATGTCAAGTTCCGGTTAGAAAATATGATATAGGATTGGCAACAGTTCGTATCAACCCATTAATTCCAGAAGCACCTATTTACATTACTGGAACTATTTGGGATGATAAAAATGGTAGTGCTGGTGGTACATTCAATAATATTCACTCAACAGGTGAACTTGGAACCAGCGCAAACAATACCTTGTATGTTTATTTGATAAATTCAAATGGTCAGATTATTGATAAGTCACCTGTAAACCCAGATGGAACTTATACCTTAGCAGGTGCACCATCTTTGGCAACAGGACTACAGCTGGTACTTTCCACTACATATGCAAGTATAGGAAACAATGCTCCATCTCAAACTCTTCCAACTGGTTGGTCCAATACATCTCCCACCATTTCTGCTCCTTTCAATACAAATGGTGTATACATCACTGATAAAGACTGGGGAATTCAAAGACCTCCATTGGCTAATGATGTAACAGGAACCTTCTCTAATCCAGGTGGGACCAATACCATCACAGTTCCTACATTAAATGGAAATGACCCTGAAGATGGAGTAATCAATAATGGAGGAACACTAATTATCACAACTTTACCAACAACCGGAACATTATATTACAATGGTGTTGCAGTAAATGCAGGAGATACGATTCATAATTATAATCCTGCCCTGCTAACAGTTGATCCGAATGATAATATAAGTTCTATTATTTTCACTTATCAGGTAATTGACTCTGCAGGAGCAGCAAGTTCGCCTGCAACGGTTACATTAACAACCACCGTTTCTTTAACCTGGTTGAGCTTCAATGCAATATTGCAAAAAGATAAAACGGGTTTATTAACATGGCAAACAATCAATGAATCGAATACACTTGATTATATTGTTGAACGTAGTTTGGATGCCTCGCACTGGAGTGCAATTGGTTCTGTTAATGCTAAAGGAAATTATTCAGGCACTTCAAATTATCAACTGATTGATTTGAATCTTTTTGGAGGTAACAATTATTACAGAATCAAACAGAGAAACAGAGATTTATCATTCACTTACAGTATTATCAGAACAATTTACCTTAAACCAAGTCCAGTAAGCATAAGTGTTACACCAAACCCTGCTTCCGATAAGGTGAAATTATTGATCAGTGGAAATACAGAAACACTTTATCAGATAAGATTAATGAATGATATCTCTGGTAAACTATTGGAAAAGACAGTAAATGCCGGAACTAATTATTTGAATATTTCTACTTATTCAAAAGGTATCTACATCCTTACCGTAAAGAACTTAAGTACCGAAGAATTACAAACCTTTAAAATAGTGAAACAATAATTGTTTGTTGACTCATCAGAAAAGAGACTGTTCCAAAAAGGCAGTCTCTTTTTTTATATATTATTTTAGAGTTGAATGTATTTTCCATTTTGCAGCCAATGCCTTATTTTTGCAGTAAATTGAATAACAAATAAACTTTTATCCAAATGGATGTATTTGAAAAACTTGTTAAAGACGGTGGTCCAATAGGACAGCATATGGACAGGGCTCACGGTTATTTTGCTTTTCCAAAATTAGAGGGAGAATTAGGTCCACACATGCAATTCAGAGGAAAAGATATGATTGTATGGAGTTTGAATAATTATCTTGGATTAGTTAATCATCCTGAGGTACGAAAAGCTGACTTGGATGCAGCCGCAAAATACGGCATGGGAAATCCTATGGGAGCTCGTATGATGAGTGGAAACAGCACCAAGCACGAAGAACTTGAAAGAGTGATTAGCAAGTTTGTGAGCAGAGAAGATACTATGTTGTTGAATTTCGGCTATCAGGGTATCATGAGTTCAATTGATGCATTGGTTAACCGAAGAGATGTGATTGTATATGATGCTGAAGCACATGCTTGTATAGTTGATGGTGTAAGGCTTCACATGGGGCATAGATATGCATTCAAGCACAATGATATTGCAGATTGTGAAAAACAATTACAAAGAGCAACGGAATTGGCCAATAAAAATGGGGGTGGTATTTTATTGATTACTGAAGGTGTGTTTGGTATGGATGGCGAACAAGGTATTTTGAAAGAAATCGTTGCCTTGAAGAAAAAATATGAATTCAGAATTTTGATTGATGATGCCCATGGATTTGGATACATGGGGCCAACCGGAGCCGGAGCAGATGAAGCGCAAGGTTGTCAGGACGGCATTGATTTATATTTCAGCACATTTGTAAAAAGCATGGGAAGTATCGGGGCCTTTATCAGCGGGCCAAAAGCCGTTATAAAGTATTTGCGTTACAATACCCGTTCTCAGATTTTCGCCAAAAGCTTGCCATTGATTATTGTAGAAGGAATGTTGAAGAGAATGGAAATGACGATTACCATGCCTGAGTTGAGAAAAAAATTATGGGACAATGTGGATAGACTTCAGAGCGGTTTGAAAGAAAGAGGTTTTGATATTGGTAATACAAACTCTCCGGTTACACCCATTTACATGAAGGGTGATGTTCCTGAAGCCACTCAAATGGTAATGGATTTAAGAGAGAACTATCATATTTTCTGCAGCATTGTAGTTTATCCGGTGATTCCAAAGGGAGAAATCATTTACAGATTGATTCCTACTGCAGCGCATAGTTTTGAAGATGTTGATCGTACATTACAGGCTTTTGAAGAAACAAAAAAGAAACTGGATGCAGGTCTATATAAAGCGGCAGACATTCCTGATATGGCTGATGTTTTATAAAAAATCATTTAGAAAGAAATAAATGTTGCGTGGATTTGAACCTTTACAAATGGTTTGAATCCACGTTTTTTTTGAAAGGCCACTCACCGCCATAGCGGGCTTTCAAAAAGTAAACGAATATACCACTGCCAATAACCAACAGAAAAGTTTTTATGATTGTAAACCCGGTTGCATAAAAAATCAAAAGCCACATGATGATAGCCAATATCACCGGTAATGGATAAAAAGGCATTTTATACATCAATTTCTCGCTTCCATTTCTCTTCCTCAATAACACAACTCCAATTGCCTGACCGATAAACTGAATAATTATTCTCATGGCAAGAATGGCACTGATGACCTCTCCCATTCTAAACAATAAACTAAATATAAACGCAAGCAAAGACAATATCAATAATGATGCGTAGGGGAAATTTTTAGTAGGATGTAATTTTGCAAAAAAACGAAAAAAAGATCCATTTACTGCTGCTGCATAAGGAACCCTGGAATATCCCAACAATACAGCAAAAAGTGAAGCAATGGCTACCCATAAAATCATAATTGTTACAACAGCAGCAGCTGTTTTTCCATACAATCTTTCAATAAAAATGCTAACCACAAAATTATTGATACCTCCCTCCTGCCAACCTTTTATTTCTTGCCAGGGAATGACACTTGTGACACTAAGATTCATCAACAAATACAACAACATTATTCATCCAATTGAAATGAACATACTTCGAGGAATATTCTTATCGGGTTTTTTAATTTCTGCCCCAAGATGACAAACATTATAATATCCAAGATAACTGTAGATAGTCCCGACTTGTCTCTTTTAGTGCGGTGACAGTAATTTCTGGATAGTATCCTTCATTTTTGAATTTGTTATTGCCTTTACATTGACGATTTTATTGGTCATTTCATTTAAGATTTGCCCATCAATAATTTTTTTTGACTCATCTAAGAATTTTCTTATTGAGCTGCTAGTCTTAAGCTCAATATGCTTTGATATTACTAGCGCCATAAAACATATCAAGATGTGTAGCTTTATAGGCTGCTCTTTGAAGTGAAAAATTGGCCTAGTTTGCAAGTCGCTTTTTGATATCCTAAAGGCTTGTTCTATTTTATAGAGTTCGTGATAACGTTCTATGATTGTTTTATCATCTGCAACAGATGCTTCTAAATTAGTGTAATAACCTTTGATACCAAGTAGTATCTTCGTTTTCTCAATAAGACCTTCGTTGATTTCAAGTTGATGATTATTGGTTTTGGTGAATTTCAACTTTTTACTCTTGGAAGGTTTTTCAACAACTTGCTTTGCCTTTTCAATTTGCTTGTTCATTTCATACAAATCCTTGCGATACCTCACAGAAGAAAAACTACAGATCAAAAACCCGTTATCTGTTTTTATCCTGATACTTTTACCATCTTCTCTAATGATATTGTTATCGATGTTTTCAAGCAAGCTGGAAGGAATATTGCCAAGCCTTGCACCAACGATATAATTGATATTGTTTTGGATTAATTGTTTTACATTCTCTGTGCTAATCATAGCCGCATCTGCAACCACTGTAAATTCTTTTACCTTATTGGCTTCAATAAATTGATTCACAACAGGAATGATGGTGTGACCTTCAAATGTGTTGCCAGAGAACACTTCATAAGTAATTGGAAAGCCTTCTTTGCTTACCATTAGTGCAATTAGTATTTGTGGCTGTTGAGATTTATTGTCTTTTGAAAAACCGTTTTTTCGAAGCTCGTCTTCTTCAAAAGTTTCAAAGTAAAGAGTAGTTACATCATAAAACACGATATCGAATTGGAAAGCGTAATTTTCTTTAGCAAAAGCAATCACTTTCTGTTCCACTAATTCCTTCAGCTCAATGCACTTTGGTGCTATTTTATAATAAGCATTACGGCTATGTTTAATGCCAAAAAACTGTTCCATAAGTTCTAAGGAACGAAGTTTAGATGCAGGTTCAAATATTCTTATTGTCACCAAATCATTAAGCAATACAGGCAAATCGTCAAAACCAATTTTGTCTTGAATAGAATTTATTAACTCGTAAAAAAAACGATATTTAACACCTACAAAAGTGCAATGATTGAGGTGCAACAAACTATTGGGTTGATCATCCGGAAAAACTGAAAGCTGATTGGAGAAACTCTTAATCCTTTCTTTTGCAATCAAAATTAATTCATTCAATTTTTCATCACTGTGAGCTGATCCAATGTGTTGCAGAATGACCCTTTTGTTGTTTTGGTAGTGTACCACCTGAACAGCCCTTGCATTTGATGATGTTTTTACGACCCGGATTTTCATAAAAAACTTGCCTTAGTGCGGTAAATTTATAGAAATAAAACAATAAAATACTGATAATCAGCATGTTATTACCGCACTAAATTTAGGTGATACAAGTCGGGAAAATTTGATTTGCAAAAATAAGATTTTCTTAATTAAGGAAGTGCTGAAAATAATACTGGCTGTCCTTTTGAGACAGCCAGTATTAAAAAATGTGTGAATAATTACATTTTCTGGAACCTTGAAACATATACCTGATTGCCACAATAAA
>CANFOP010000065.1 GCA_947448685.1 Chitinophagaceae bacterium
ATATTTACCGTAAAGAACCGTATCACCTGCTTTTACAGTAACTGGTTCATCCTTTTTACCCGGACCCGCTGCCACAATCATCCCGCGTTGTGGTTTTTCTTTAGCAGTATCAGGAATAATGATACCTCCCGCAGTTTTTTCTTCAGCTGCAGCGGGCTTCACAATTACTCTGTCGTGCAGAGGAGTAATGTTTAACTTTTTTGCCATAGTTCTATATTTTAAATTTTTAAAAAATAATCCGATTATTCGGTTTCTCTAAAGCAAACGAATATTGTACCAATTAGTTTTATACGAATAGTTGACATATTTTTTGGCAAGATTGTCAGATTGTATTTATTAAATAAGACATTTTTGCATAAATTGATGAATTGGTTATTAAATGGAATTTAGATTTGAAAATCGTACATTTGCAAATCAAAAAAGCATCATTGCAGATGATTAGCAGAAGAAATATCAGGGTAAAAGTTATGCAATCGCTATACACCATTGATAGCATCAGCAGTGATATGAAACCGGAAGAGCCAATCAACATTCTTACCGCTAAAATAAACCGTAGCCGTGATTTATTTGTTTATTTGATATATTTTGTTACAGAAACTGCCCGTTTTGCTGAAATTGATGCTCGGAAAAAAGCAAGCAAACATTTACCAACAGAAAGTGATCTGAACGTAAATACAAAAATTTCCGGCAATAGTATCATTTGGAAGACAATAGAAAACAAATCATTCTCAGATGCTGTTAAAAACGGAAAATTCGAACATATCATCAACAAAGAAATTTTAAAAAAAATATACAACCTCCTTGTTCCTTCGGATATTTACAGAGAATATGTAGAAACCCAATCAAGAGATAAAAAATCAGAGAAAAAAATACTTGAATATATTTTCAATACACTAATGCTTCCCAATGAAGAGTTTATTGCACATGTTGAAGATCATTTCATCAATTGGGATGATGATGCTTTACTGATGCAAACCCTTGTATTGAATTACTTTAATAAATCTTCTGACATTTCATTTACTGATATTTTATCAGAAGAAAAATTGAATTTTGCCAAAGGGCTGTTGAATACTGTCATTGAGAAGTCTGATTACACATTAGAACTTATTAAGCCCAAATTAAAAGGCTGGGACGCGGACAGAATTGCTTCTCTTGATTTGATTTTACTGCAAATGGGAATATGTGAATTTTTATATTTCGAAACAATTCCCACAAAAGTAACTATCAATGAATACATTGATTTGGCAAAAGAATACAGTACTCCTCAAAGCGGACAGTTTGTAAATGGATTGCTCGATAACTTACACAAAGAATTAACTGAACAAAATAAAATTCATAAAAAATCATTTAAAAATTCTGTTTTGTAATCTAACCCTACCACTATAATGAAAAAGTTAATTTTACCCTTTTTATTGTTGAATATACTTATCACAAGTTGTGATATCAGAAAACATGACAATGCGCAAAAAGTTTCTGCCACCGAAAAAAAAGAAATAAAAGACCCTACTACTGTTGAAATTATTGACACAACTTTTGATTTTGGAAAAGTGAATGAAGGTGAAATCGTTGAATACAATTATCGTTTTAAAAATACCGGTACAAAGCCTTTGGTTATTGAAGAAGCTACGGCAAGTTGCGGATGTACTGTACCTGAAAAACCTGATCACCCAATCGCTCCCGGAGAATTGGGGTTTATAAAAGTTAAATTCAACAGTGATCACAGACCGGGAGAAGCGCACAAGTCTGTCACAATCACATCCAATGCGATTCCTGAATTTCCAACACTCTATTTGAAAGGAACCGTCATTGGCAAAACAACTGAATAATCTATAAAAAAATTCATCATCAAAAAATAATAAAAATGCAATTTTTAAATGTTCTGTTACAAGGTGCTGCTCAACCGGGCGGAAGTGGTTCTACTCTAATTATTCTAGGATTAATGATTCTGGTTTTCTGGCTGTTCATGATTCGTCCTCAAGCAAAAAAAGCAAAAGAACAAAAACAATTTATTAATAATCTGCAAAAAGGTGATAAAATCGTAACCATTGCAGGTATTCACGGAGTCATCAACAAAGTCAATGATGATGCTACTTTAAGCTTGGAAGTAAGTCCCGGAAGTTACATTAAAATCGAAAAAAGTTCCATCAGTATGGAATGGACAGCCAACATCAATAAGATAGTTACTGAAGAGAAGAAATAATTTTAGGACTCTAATATCATTTCACATTTATATTTTCTTCCTTTTAATAATTCTATTTAACTGAACTGATTGAATGTTAAAAGTAGGTCTTACAGGAGGTATCGGAACCGGCAAATCAACGGTTGCTGCAATATTTGAAATATTGAGCATACCGGTATATTACGCCGACAAAGAGGCGAAAATACTGATGAATGAAAATATTTCAATCAAAGAGTCTGTAAAGAATCTTTTTGGCGAAACTGCTTATGAGAATGAATTATTAAACAGACAATTAATTGCTGCTATTGTTTTCAATAATCCTGAAAAAAGAGCCGCACTCAATAATATTATTCATCCTGCAACCATCCAAGCTGCCGAAAAATGGATGACTAAACAACAAAGCCCTTATTGCATCAAAGAGGCTGCGTTAATTTTTGAAAGTCAATCAGAAAAATATGTAGACTTTGTAATTGGTGTTCAATCTCCTGTTGAACTGAGATTAAAGAGGGTAATGGCAAGAGATTGTTTTTCAGAAAATGAAGTATTACAAAGAATGCAAGGGCAAATGAATGAAGAAGAAAAGTTGAAAAAATGTGATTTCATCATATACAACAATGAAACAACCATGTTGATTCCTCAAGTCATTGACTTACATCACCAACTCATTAAGATTGCTAATACCCGTAAGTAAATTATTGTAAAACAGCCAATGCTTTAGTCAGTTTTGCAAATCCTTTTTCAATGTTATCAATATTGTTGGCAAATGATATCCTGATGCATTCAGGCTCTCCAAATGCAGCACCGGTAACTGTTGATACATGGGCACTGTTCAGCAAGTACATAGACAATTCATCTGCATTATTGATTACATTTCCATCCGGAGATATCTTTCCAAAATATGCTTTAACATTAGGAAAAATATAAAATGCACCTGGGGGTTGATTGCACATAATATCAGGAATATTACCGATTAAATGCATCACCCTATCTCTTCTTTCAGAAAATGCTTTTACCATTTCTTGAGTTGGTTTCATATCACTCAATAAAGCAACTATTGCTGCTCTTTGAGTAATGGAGCAAGTTGCACTGGTAAATTGTCCCTGCAATTTTTCACAGGCCTTTGCTATTTCCAAAGGACCGGCAATATAACCCAATCTCCATCCGGTCATTGCGTACCCTTTACTTAAACCATTGATAACAACTACCCTCTCTTTTATTGATTCAAATTGAGCGATGCTTTCATGTTGCCCCTCATAATTGATGTATTCATAAATTTCATCACTCATGATTATAATCTGATCGTATTTTTCGAATACAGAAACTAAATCCATCAATTCATTCTTCGTATATACTGCACCGGTAGGATTACACGGCGAGGAGAACATGAACAATTTAGTGCGTTCGTTGATGTTCGCTTCCAATTGTTTCGGTGTAATCTTAAAACCGTTTTTCTGTGTTGTTTTTACCAATACAGGAACCCCTCCTGCTAATTTCACAATTTCACTGTAAGTGACCCAATAAGGAGTGGGAATAATTACTTCATCCCCTTTGTCCACTAGTGCTAAAACCGTATTGGCAATGCTTTGTTTGGCACCTGTACTTACTACAATCTGTTCGGGAGTATACATCAACCCGTTATCTCTCAGTAATTTAGTGCATACTGCCTGCCTTAATTCTAAATACCCTGCAACAGGTGTATAGTGACTGAAATTATCGTCAATAGCTTTTTTAGCGGCATCTTTAATATGTTGCGGAGTATCAAAATCAGGTTCTCCCAAACTTAAATCTGTGATATCAATCCCTTTTGCCCTTAATTCTCTGCCTAATTTGGCCATTTTGAGTGTTTCAGGTTCATTGAAACGAGATAACAAAGAAGACAATCGCATAACTAATATTTATATACCTGGCAAATGTAGAACATTAAGCATTTCTATTTAAATCTTTTATTTATTTTGGCAAGCAATAGAAACAAGTATTTACATATTATCTTATTTGTTAACTTTAAAAACAACAAAGGGTATCTTCATACATTTTTTTCCTTATCTTTGCACACTTATAAAATCTATTAACTAATTAGTTACCAATTAAAAAAGTACGCTCTTCCTTTTTTGTTTGTAGTAAACCAATAAAGAAAAGGAAAGTACCAAAACTGAAAAAAAACAAGATATGAAACTGAAAGGTTTAGTATGGTTCTTTACCATTGCATTGATTCTAATCTCATTATGGGAACTTTCTTACACATGGGTTGTAAAAAATTATGAAAATGAAGTGAAAGCCCAGGCTGAAAGGATGGTGAAAAAACAGTCTCCCAATCTGTCTCCTGAAGAGAGAGAAGTAATGGTTAAGATTAAAACACAAAAAATACTTGACAGTACAAGAGATAAAGAGATTTTTCCTATTGTTGGTACTACCTACCAGAAGTGTAAGGAAAATGAACTGAATCTTGGTCTGGACCTTCAGGGTGGTATGAGTGTTACCATGGATGTAAGCCTTGATGGTATGATTAAATCATTGAGCAACAATCCTCAGGACCCTCAATTATTGAACGCACTCAAAGCTGCAAATATTGAAAAAGCAAATAGCGAATCTGATTATATCACCCTTTTCAGCGATGCATATATAAAGCAAAATGGAGCAGGAAAATTATCTTCCATTTTTGCAGGACCATCTAAAGACATCAAAATTGGAGACAATGACAATGCTGTTATCAGCAAAATAAAAACTGTTGCCAAAGGTGCTATCAGTCAAACTTATAAGATATTAGTCAAGCGTATTGATAAATTTGGCGTTGCTCAGCCTAACATCAACCTCGATGAAAATAAAGGTGTTATTAATGTAGAATTGGCGGGAGTAAACGACCCTGAGCGAGTTCGTAAGTTTTTGCAATCCTCTGCAAATCTTCAATTCTGGGAAGTTTATCAAATTGATGAATTAGCCAATTCATTAAAAGTTGCAGATGAAAATTTAAAAAATTATTTGAATGGTGTTACGAGCGACTCAACAAAAGCCAAGGATTCAACACTTTCCAAAAAGAATGAAAATCCATTCTTTAAAGTAATCAATCCGATTGATGTTCAAACCGACAAAAACGGTAAACGTTTCTATGCATCAGCCTTAGGTAATGTTGCACTAAAAGACACAGGATTATTTTTCAGTTACATCAATAATGATGCAGTAAAAAGTGTATTACCTGCAAATCTTAAGTTTTTATTCGGCATTGAAGAAAAATCAGCAAAAGGAAATATGAGGTATTTCCCTTTATATGCAATCAAAACCAATCCCGGAACTGACAAGGCTCCATTGGAAGGCGAAAGTGTTGAAGAAGCAAAACAAGATTATGATGAGTTAGGAAAACCTGCCATCAAAATGACAATGACCAATTCAGGAAGTAAGATCTGGGCAAAGTTAACCGGTAAAAATGTAGGTCGTCCTATAGCTATTGCATTGGATGACATCGTATACAGCGCACCCAATGTAAATGGTGCGATAGAAGGAGGAAATTCTGAAATATCAGGAAACTTTACAGTTGAAGAAGCGCAGGATCTTGCCAATATTTTAAAGTCCGGTAAATTAGATGCCCCTGCAAAAATTGTTGCAGAACAAGTTGTTGGACCAACACTTGGTAAGGAAGCTGTTCACGGAGGTATTATGGCATTTTTCATAGCCTTTATAGTTATATTCCTATTGATGTTGGTGTATTATAATACTGGTGGATGGGTAGCAAACATTGCCCTTATTTTTAACCTGTTGTTTACCATTGGAGTATTGACAGCCATGGGCTTCACATTAACTGCTGCAGGTATCGCTGGTCTTGTGCTAACCATCGGGATGGCGGTAGATACCAACGTAATTATTTTCGAAAGAATCAAAGAAGAACTGTCAAAAGGAAAATCTTATCAATCTGCTGTTAATGACGGATACCAGCGTTCATTGGCACCTGTTATAGATGCTCACGTCACTTCTTTATTGACTGCCATTATTCTTGCTTACTTCGGATTGGGTCCGGTACTTGGATTTGCTACAACTCAGATCATCGGTATCTTGTTGTCTTTATTCTGTGGAATTTTAGTGTCGAGATTGATTACTGAATTCTGGACTAACAAACAACGTCACTTCAATTATTTCACTGGCCTTTCTAAGAGAATTTTCAAACATGCTAATTATAAGTTTATTGAATACAGAAAAATTGCTTACGTGATTTCTGCTTTCGTATTATTGGCTGGAGTTGCATCTTTCTTCAATGGATTCCATGAGGGCGTGGAGTTTAAAGGAGGGCGCAGTTATACCATCGTATTTGATAAAAAAGTTGATGCATCAAATGCTTTCAGAGATAATCTGAAAAAATCATTGGATGGAGACAACATCACATTGAAAACAATTGGTCAAGATGGTCGTCATATCAATATCACTACCGCTTATTTAAAGGGTCAGGAAAATGCTGACAGCGCAGTACAATACAGATTATTTGAAGGTTTAAAATCCTCTTTACCTGCCAACATCTCGTATGATGAGTTTGTAAAGAACAATATCCAAAGTTCCGCTACTGTTCAACCAAGCATTTCAGATGATTTGAAAAGAGGTGCTGTTAAAGCAACCATATTTGCCATGTTGATGATCTTCCTTTATATATTCATGCGTTTCCGCGATTGGAGATATTCTGCAGGAACCATCCTTACCTTATTGCATGACGTGTTGGTAACATTAGCAGTTTTCTCATTCTTCAAAGACATCGTTCCTTTCCCGCTTGAAATCGATCAGCACTTCATTGCTGCGATATTAACGGTAATCGGTTTCTCCATGAATGATACGGTGATTGTATTTGACAGAATCCGTGAATACAGCAGAGACATGAAAGGTGAAAGCAAAACAACTATTATCAATAAAGCCATCAACGATACCTTAAGTCGTACGGTTATGACATCACTGACCGTATTCCTAACCATTTTGATATTATTTATCTTTGGTGGTGAAGTTACCCGCGGATTTGCATTTGCAATGTTGATCGGGGTTATTACAGGAACCTACTCTTCTATTTTTGTAGGGGCTCCAATTCTGGTAGATTTTGCAAAAGACAAGCCACTAGGTGCGGCAAAGGAAAAAAGAAAGAAAGAGAAAGCACCAGAGTTGTAATTAAAAATAAATTACTCAATAACGCACCTCAGCTATAAAAAGCTGGGGTGTTTTTTTATAAATAAAAAAAAATAAAAAGTCAAATTTTGATTGAGTAGAAAATTAAACATTACTAATTCGTTCGCTTGCAGCATAATGAACAAAAAGCGAAGCTATCGGCTTGTTAATGATTGCCTGTAAAGCTTCTCGTGTTAAATAGTTAAAGGGTTTAATTCGTTTCGCTGGTTTAAGGTTTTTACTTTTGTCGATTAGAAAGTAGAAATTCAAAAAACACTTTTCACTTTTGATTTTTTAATTTTTACTTTTAAATTTCGGATGCGTGTCGAAACGAAGCATAACTTAGGGATGGCCCAGCGGCCATAGAGTGAAAAATGATAATAAAAAAAAGGACAAAGTCCTATAACTATGGAGAATCACCGGTCACAGACCGGCGCTAATAAAAGGAAATTTAAAAGTATAAACCTTGAACCATTGAACCTTGAACCATTGAACCTTGAACCATTGAACCTTGAACCATTGAACCTTGAACCATTAAACCCACGCAGCGATTTATACAGCAAAACTTGTTCCACATCCGCAAGTACTGCTAGCATTGGGATTCTTGAACGTAAATCCTCTGGAGTTTAATCCTCCCTCCCAATTCACTTCCATGCCAATTAAATATATAGCGTGAGATTTATCCATTATAAAAGGAAAAGATGCTGTTTGATATTCCTCGTCGTTTGATTTCATTTCATCGAATTCTAAAATATATGTCATACCACTGCAGCCCCCTCCTTTTACTCCAACCCGTAATTTTTTGTTTGAATCAAAATCAGCCTCATTCATTAATCGAATAATTTCCGCAGAAGCGGAAGGAGTAAATTGAACGGGTATTGAAATAGTAGTTTCCATTGTAGAAATTTTTGTCAAAATTAGTATTTAAAAATTATCATGCTATTAATTCTATTTTCGAATCTGGAAGAATATTGTTAATGTAAATAAATTCAATAATCAATAGTAGACTTTTGAGTTGATCCTTATAGCATAAATAGCTTTTAGTGAATATATTTAAAAGCAAAAGCAACAATAAGTAATGACAAATGGTTTTCTTTATTGTTCTGTAGTACATTTGCATTAAAATAAACATCTATGCAAATAATACAATCTATAGAATTCATCATAACATTAGCAACTTTGGCTCTTGTATTCTATCTGTTTCTTGAAATTAAAAAACTGAAAAAACTATTAGTCGAATCGAATCAAAAAAATCCGGAAGGCAACAAATTAAAGTTGCAAGCATTGGAAAGATTGAGTTTGTACGCGGAAAGATGCGGATTGAACAATATTATCAGAAGAACAGACAGCTCAGGTTTATCTGCCGCCGAATACCACCATCTTTTGACTGAAACAATCAAAGGCGAATATGAATACAATATGAGTCAGCAGATTTATGTAATCCCCGAATTATGGAATGCGGTAACCAGATTGAAAGACCAGAATATTTACATCATCAATCAACTTACCTCGAATTTACATCCAGAAGCTACTGCAATTGATTTGGGTAAAATGATTATTGAATACAGCATGACACCCAATGCTGAAATGAATAAGATTGTATTGGATGCCTTACAATTTGAAGCGAAAAAAATACTGAATTAAAATTGCACCAATGTCTGAAAAAAAAATCACCACCGATTCCGGAATTGAAATAAAAGAAACCTATTCTGCCAAAGACTTGCAAATAAAGGAACATTCATCAGCCGGTGAATTCCCATTTACAAGAGGAGTTCAATCTTCCATGTACAGAGGTAAACTTTGGACAATGCGTCAATACGCAGGTTTCTCTACCGCTGAGGAAAGCAATAAAAGATATCATTATTTATTGAATCAAGGTGTGAGCGGATTAAGTGTGGCATTTGACTTACCTACACAAATCGGATACGATAGCGACCATCCATTGGCTGATGGTGAAGTGGGAAAAGTGGGTGTGGCCATTGATAGCCTGGAAGATATGGAAAGGCTTTTTGAAGGGATCAAATTGGAAAATGTTTCAACCTCCATGACTATCAATGCAACCGGATTTATTCTGCTGGCATTTTATGTTGCCCTTGCGAAAAAACAAGGAGCTGATTTGAATAAGATTTCCGGAACCATTCAAAATGACATATTAAAGGAATACGCAGCAAGAGGTACCTACATCTATCCTCCCAAACCCTCTATGCGTATCATCACAGATATATTTGAATGGTGCAGTCAATCTTTACCTAAATGGAACACCATTTCTATATCAGGCTATCATATCAGAGAAGCAGGAAGCACAGCAGTTCAAGAAATAGCCTTTACTTTAAGTAACGGTAAAGCATATGTGAAAGCCGCTTTGGAAAAAGGACTTGATATCAATGTTTTCGGAAAGAGGCTATCCTTCTTTTTTAATGCCCATAACAACCTTTTTGAGGAAGTGGCCAAGTTCAGAGCGGCCAGAAGAATGTGGGCCACCATCATGAAAGATCTTGGAGCGACAGACGAAAAAGCAATGATGTTACGCTTTCATACTCAAACAGGAGGAAGCACCCTTACTGCCCAGCAACCAATGAACAATATAAGCCGTGTTACCATTCAAACACTGGCAGCTGTTCTTGGAGGCACTCAATCTTTACATACTAACGGTTACGATGAAGCGCTCAGTCTGCCAACTGAAGAAGCCGCTAAAATCGCTTTAAGAACTCAGCAGATTGTTGCTTTTGAAAGCGGTGCGGCAGATACAGTCGA
>CANFOP010000066.1 GCA_947448685.1 Chitinophagaceae bacterium
AATATAAGAGAGAAAATATTCTTCCATTTCAAAATACCTCTCCACAAAACCCGGTAGGCATGATATTATTCAACAAAAAAAGAACAACAGACAAACTCCGTAGGAGTGAAATTATAAGAGAGAAATTATATCATTTGTTATAATGGTCAACAAAAAAAATCCGTAGGAGTGAAATTATAAGTGAGAAATTATATCATTTGTTATAATGGTCAACAAAAAAACTCCGTAGGAGTGAAATTATTTTATACTTTTATTAAATGAACAATCCCCCTTTATCAGAACGTTTACGACCCCAACAATTGAGTGATCTTATAGGTCAAGAACATCTCATCAGCAAAGGCGGTATTTTACAAACATCCATTGAAAAAGGTAAGATCCCTTCCATGATATTATGGGGGCCTCCCGGGGTTGGCAAAACCACTATTGCAGGCATTATTGCCAATTCACTTAAATCATCTTTTTTTACTTTAAGTGCCATCTCTTCTGGTGTAAAAGACATTCGTGAGGTTATTGACGAAGCCAAAAATAAAAATGGAGCTATCTTATTTATAGATGAAATTCATCGATTCAATAAAGGTCAACAGGATGCTCTGTTGGGAGCAGTTGAAAAAGGCATCGTTACATTGATTGGCGCCACCACTGAAAATCCATCCTTTGAAGTCAATAGCGCTTTGTTGAGTCGCTGTCAGGTATATGTATTGAAATCATTGGAGGAAAAAGATTTAATAAAGTTATTGAATATTGCATTGGAAAAAGATTCTGAAATTTCTAGAAAAAAAATAATTTTAAAAGAAACAGAATCGCTAATTAATATATCGGGTGGTGATGCCAGAAAACTGCTCAATTTATTGGAGATTGTTTGTAATAGTTTAAGTGAAGGAGAAACAATCACAAACCAACTTGTAATGAATGTTGCCCAGAAAAGAGTTGCATTATATGATAAGTTGGGAGAGCAGCACTATGACATCATTTCTGCTTTTATTAAAAGCATGCGTGGAAGTGATCCAAACGGAGCAGTTTACTGGCTTGCAAGAATGATAGAAAGTGGAGAGGATGTGAAATTTATTGCAAGGAGAATGCTCATTTTCGCTAGTGAAGACATAGGTAATGCCAATCCAAATGCCTTGTTGCTTGCCAATAATACATTTCAGGCTGTTAATGTGATCGGCTATCCCGAAAGCAGAATTATTTTGTCTCAATGCGCCATATATCTTGCAACTTCTTTAAAAAGCAACGCATCTTATAAGGCAATTGAAGAAGCATTGACAGCGGTTAGAGAAAAAGGGGATTTATCCATTCCGCTACATTTACGCAATGCGCCTACTAAATTGATGAAAGACATGAATTATGGCAAAGACTATCAATATGCGCATAATTATGAAAACAATTTTGTTGAACAGGAATTTCTTCCAAATGAAATTTCCGGTACTGTATTCTATTCCCCTCAAAAAAATACACGCGAAGAAGAAATCAGAAGATTTTTAAAAGAAAGATGGAAAAAGAAATATAATTATTGATTTTTAAATTTAAGTGATGATTCAATGGACTTTCAAACATTTTGATGAGTTGAATACTTCAGATCTATACAGTATTTTATCATTGAGAAATGCTGTTTTTGTAGTGGAGCAAAATTGCGTGTATGATGATACGGATGAAAAAGATTTGAATTGCTTTCATTTATGTGGTTGGCACGAAAACAAACTGGTTGCTTATGCAAGAATTATTAAAGCCGGTATTTCATTTCCTGAAGCGAGTATAGGGAGAGTGATTACTCATCATTCATATAGAAGAAAAGGACTGGGAATTGAATTAATGAAGATTGCGATTGAAAAAATACAATCGGTATTCAATGCATATGAAATTAGAATTGGTGCACAAAGCCATCTTGTGAAATTTTATAATCAGTTGGGATTTATTGTAGACAGTGAAGAATATCTGGAAGATGGAATTCCTCATGTAGAAATGCTGAATTTTCTCTAAAAAAAGAAGTGATAATCCTATCAATTGAAATATCAATGAACTATCACAGTGTCATTAAAAAGTTTAACAACTCCTGTAGAAATATCATGTATACCCCCTGCAATACCGATATTACCACTTAAAATCATCTCATTCAAAATAGGGCTATCCTCCATTATTTTTTTAACTACTAATCGAACATTATTAGCTGCGACATTTTCCACGAAAACGCTATTTTTGGAATTTCGATTTTCGATGGTTTCATTTTCTAACTCCACAGCATTATTTATTTTTTGAAGTAAGGAAGTAAGATTACCCATTTCTACATGATCACAAGCACCTTTGATAGCACCACATTTAGTATGACCCAATACCATAATGAATTTTGCACCAGCCACTTTACAACCAAACTCCAGGCTTCCTAAAATATCTTCATTCACAATATTACCAGCTATTCTTACGCTGAATATATCTCCTAGGCCCTGATCAAATATCAATTCAGCAGAGGTTCGGCTATCAATACAGCTTAATATCACGGCAAATGGATGCTGCCCATCAGATGTTTCATTGGCTTGTTGAAGTAAATTTCGATTTATTTTTAAATTATTTACAAATCTCTTATTCCCGTCCACTAATAAGTCTAAGGCCATGTTTGGACTAATGGAAGCTTGCATTTCTTTTGTGAGTGTTTTCATTTTTAAAAAATTAACCGATTTTATTATGATAAATAATTGATGAAATTGTTATTTCTAAAAAAATTTATAATTTATTTTTAGTAATCATTGTGATATAATTGCATTATTGACAATATCTAAAATAATTTACTTAACGGCGTATTGTTAATAAATGTAATTATGAGTTGTTTTTGGTTGGAATTTGGGAAAAATTGTATCATAAAACCCGATTCAATTCGCAAGTCATTATTAATTGAGTAACCGCCTCCCAAAAAAAATCTATTCCTGTCAAATAACTTTCCATTTGTGTTTAAAAAAATTTCGTTGTAGCTTGACATATAAAAAGAATGACTGACGATATCCTTTTTATTTAAGCATTTGTTGAGAGACACAAAGTATCTAACCCTTGTTTTAAAATCGGCTGAAAAAAATCTTTCTTCAAATCTAAATCTATTGGTCAGATAAAAATCTTTAACCCGGGATCTGTTAATGTATTGCTGAAATATCCTGTTTTCGGTAATTTTATAGCTATTCCCTGAAATAATATCTATTGGATGAGATTCAAGAAATACATAACCTAAGAGTAAGTTTGAATTCTTTGTAACAGCATATCCAAATCCTGTTCTAATCAACAATTGATTGATATCTCCTAATAAATTGTAATTTCGATATTGAATTTCGTTATGATAATTCCATTTGTTGTTAATTTTTTGATTTCCCATATAAGCAATCCAATTACCTATTTTATTTTGCTGGGAAAAAACATTAATAGAGAAAGTGAAAAATATTATACATAATATTGAAAGCTGCAGACTACTTTTCATATAATAATGTTTATTTTATTTTTTGGATCAATTTTCGTTAAAATTAATCTTTTCGACTACTATATTTTTTGAGGTCGCATTGCTTTCAAAATTTTTTATTAACTCAATGACATCATAAGCTATTGATTTTGATTTGGTGCAATCAATGATTACTTTAGAATTTGAAGGAATTGAATCCAGGGTTTTTAATACGCTGGCTTTATTGAAGAAAGAAACTTCTTCAGCCAATATTAAATAATGTACTTTCATTCCGTTTTCACTTTTTTCAACTTCCTTTAAATGATGGGAATTTCTGTAACTATGACGAAGGGTGTAAAAAATACCAAATAATATTCCAACGGTAATCCCTTTTAGTAAATCTGTTGCAAGGATTGCAATAATGGTAGCTAAAAAGGGAATGAATTGTTCCCAACCTAATTTATACATTTGAACAAAAAGTGATGGTTTAGCCAACTTGTATCCTACAATAATCAATATAGCCGCCAAACAAGCCAGAGGAACTAGATTTAATACTCCTGCGATACTAATTGCGCTGATCAATAAAATTACACCATGTAAAATTGCAGACAACTTGGTTTTACCACCAAAATTGATATTAGCTGAACTCCTTACAATTACCTGAGTAATAGGCAATCCACCTATCAAGCCAGAAACAATATTTCCTAACCCTTGGGCTTTCAACTCTCTATTTACAGGTGTTATACGTTTATCGGGATCTAGTTTATCTGTTGCTTCCACACACAATAAAGTTTCCAAGCTTGCCACAATTGCAATTACAATTGCAATTTTCCACACTTCAAAATCTCTTAATACAGAAAAATCCGGGAAAGTAAACTGATGAAAAAAATCGCCGACCGAATCCGGAACAGGAATGGATACAATTTGTTTTTCATCCAAACTAAACGGCAGAAACTGTTTTGTATAAAGAATATTCATCACAATACCTAAAACAACCACAACGATAGGACCCTGAATTAATTGAAATATTTTGTGCTTTTTAGTTAAATAAAGATCCCAAAATAATAGTATGCAAATTGAAACAACCGCAATAATTAAAGCACCAGGGGTAATAAAATCTAACGCTTTGGATATTTCTGAGAAAGTATTCTGTCCGTCTGATTGCAAAAATGCATCATCCCCTTCAACATCCATATCCCATCCTAAAGCATGAGGAATTTGTTTGAGAATGATAAGCAACCCAATCCCACTTAGCATTCCTTTTATCACGGATGACGGAAAAAAATACGCAATAAATCCCGCTTTTGCGAATCCTAGAATCATTTGAAATATTCCAGCTAATACTACTGCAGTTAAAAATGCCTGCCATGAGCCCCCCAGTGTTTCAATGGAAGTGAATACAATAACCGCTAAGCCAGCAGCAGGACCACTTACACCCAATGAAGAGCCGCTGGCTATCCCAACAACAATCCCTCCAATAATGCCGGCAATAATGCCCGCAAAGAGTGGAGCACCAGAAGCTAAGGCAATTCCCAAACAAAGTGGAACGGCTACAAAAAAAACCACAATACTAGCTGGTAAATCACTTTTGAAATGTTTAAACAAAGCAGATTGATTCATATATAACAATTTTGCATGCAAAGATAGTTTAAATTCTTTTACTGATAGTGTTACTATCTAAAATAATTGTAAAATTATTTTTAATTTTGTTTATTGTTGGTTTTTTTCGATGTCGTATTCATTCAGATTATTTTACTTAAACTATTTAAGTGAACAGTTAAAACACTACTATTTTTGACAACTATACTATAAAATAAAATGAGCCTTGAGATAAAAATAAAAATGAATGAATCTTTATTTCTGAAGAATCCTGAAAATTCAGATCTGGGAAAAAATATTATTCAACATGCCATACAATTGATTCATATCAACGGATTTGAGGCTTTTACTTTCAAAAAATTAGCCTTTTCAATTGGAACCACTGAAGCAGGTATATACAGGTATTTTGAGAATAAACACAAACTGTTAGTATATCTTACTTCTTGGTATTGGGGGTGGCTGGAATTTAAAATTGACTACCATACGAATAACATTTCCAACCCAGTTGTTAAATTAAAGAAAGTAATTTCATTGCTCGCAAAAACAGTAGAAGATGATAAAAATACCAGCCATATTGACGAAGGAATTTTACACCAAATTGTAATATCGGAAGGCTCCAAATCTTATCTGACTAAACATGTGGGAAAAGACAATAAACAAAAGTTTTTTAAGCCCTATAAAGATTTGTGTAACATTGTAGGAAACATCATTTTGGAATGCAATAGAAAATACAAATACCCAAAATCATTGGCTTCTACAATTATTGAGATAGCGCATTTGCAAAATTTTTTCATGAATAACCTACCCTCACTTACGGATTTTAGCAAGCAAAAAGATGAATCAGAAATCGTTTCTTTTTTAACCGAAATGGTTTTTTCCAGTATTCATATCAATCAAAAATAATAGTTTTCAGTGGCTGAATAAATCTTAAAATACTTTTTTCACAAATAGTATCTATCCTATATTTAATACACTTTTGATCTGATATTGAATAAAATCATACAGACGTTTGTTTCCCTAATCCGTAAAACTGAATTTCTTATTTCGTAAAAAGTAAAAACTAAGGACCTCTATTTTTGTAAAAAAAATGAAAGTATTCCACTTCTTTTTCTTGTTGTTCTGTATTAAAATTTGCTATTCACAGACTCCATCATACCCAAAAGACTCTGTTTCTAAAGTAATAAAAAATTTACCCGATATAACCATCTTCGGAATTAATAACAATTCGGAAATTCAACAATTACCTCAAATAGTAGGTACTGAAATTTATGCAGGAAAAAAAAGTACGCTTATAATTGTTGATAAAATTCAAGGCAATACCGTTTCAAATACTATGAGACAAATACTTTCCAAAGTTCCCGGTATTCATGTCTGGGAAAGTGACCCAAGCGGAATTCAAATTGGAATTGCGGCCAGAGGGTTAAGTCCCAACAGGAGTTGGGAGTTTAATGTAAGGCAAAACGGCTATGATATTTCTGCAGATCCGTTCGGATACCCTGAAGCCTATTACAATCCACCTATGCAGGGAGTTGACAGAATTGAGTTGGTCAGAGGTCACGCATCTTTGCAATATGGGCCACAATTTGGAGGCATGATTAACTATAACTTAAAAAACGGGAATGATATAAACAAGCCTTTGCAATATGAAAGTGAACAAACCATTGGAAGCAATGGCCTTTTTAATTCCTACATTGCCGTTGGTGGAAAAAACAAAAATATTCATTACTACAATTTTATCAATCATAGAAACGGGGATGGATGGCGGCAAAACAGTAAATACCATATCAACAATGGATTCAGCACCTTTACTGTTCATTTCTCTGATAAAGTATGGCTGACAGCAGAAATCATGTTGTCTCACATGAATAGCCAACAACCAGGCGGCTTAACAGATATTGAATACCTCGATGATGCAAAACAAAGTAAAAGAAGCAGAAATTGGATGGACATTAAATGGGCAACACCCGCATTTACATTGAACTATTTTATAAATAAAAATTGCAGATGGAATACAAAAGTTTATACAATTGCAGGAAACAGAAACAGCGTTGGTTTTTTACAAACCATTAATATAAGTGACACAATAAACAATGCGACGGGTAATTTTTCAAATAGGACTCTCCAGGCTGAAAAATATAGAAATTTTGGAGTGGAAAGCAGATTTATAACAGATTATCGATTAGGTGAAAAAATTAATACGCTATCTGCAGGAATACGTTATTTTAAAGGTAATACTTCAAGACGAGCAAATGGTAAAGGAACAACAAATACATTTTATGAAATGGCTTTAAAGGGTCAGTACCTTCAGGATTTGAATTTTGATTCTGAAAATTATGCTGTATTCTCTGAAACAATTTTAAGACTTAATAAGAGATTGTCCTTAATACCTGGAGTTCGCTATGAATCTGTATCTGGCAAAGCAACAGGAAGAGCGTCTTTTCTGTCAAATGGTGATGAAATTAAAATAGTACCTTATTATAAAACAAAGCAATTTGCATTGGGTGGAATAGGTGCAGAGTATAAACTATCTAAATCTACAGATTTTTATACCAATATATCAAAAGCATACAGGCCCGTACTGTTTTCAAATTTGCAGGCAAATCCAACTACAGATTCAACAGACAAAAACATAACTGATGCCAGCGGTTATAATTTTGATGCTGGATTCAGAGGTAAAATTAAAAATCTTATCCAATTTGATGTAAGTGTATTTTGCCTAAACTATAAAAATAAAATTGGTACAATCTCCGGTTTGGCAAATGGTAAAAGACTCATTACAAATGTTGGAAACAGTTTCAATAAAGGAATTGAAAGTTATGTAGAATTTTTTCCAATAAAACTATTTAATCTTAAAAAAGCAGTATACGCTACAATATTTTCCTCTTATAGTTTTACAGAAGCAAAATATAGCAACTCACATAAAGACTCATCAGTTAAAGGCAAATATGTGGAGAATGCACCCAAAAACATTTTACGGTACGGTTTTAGTATAGACTATTCCGACTTTTTGTTCACTTTGCAGCAAAATTATGTTGACAAAACATTTAGTGATGCCAACAATACAATTTTACCAACAGTCAATGCACAAAACGGATTAATTCCTTCTTACACAATCATGGATTGTATACTGCAGTTTAATCCGGATAGCAGAATTAATTTTAAAGCAGGTATAAATAATGTGATGAATAAGAAATATTTTACAAGACGTCATAGCGGTTATCCAGGTCCGGGACTTTTACCTGCAGACGGAAGGACATCTTTTATTTCAATTGGTTTGAAATGGTAGTGTGTCTTATTTGAATTTACAATGTATACTATTTTTTCAAAAAAGTTTCCTCCAAAATATCTTCATCTCCGATTTTCAAACGAATGAAATATTTTCCTGAAGGTAACTCATTGACAAATAGTTTGTGATTGCTTATTTGATTGGAATTGAAATAAGTTTCTGTTTTAACCAGCTTTCCCATCATGTCATATACATTCATATGTGCTGTTGAAATTTTGTTGCAAACTATTCTTACTGTAATTATGTCTTTCGCAGGATTGGGATAAACAGAAATTTGAGATGCGCTGATGTTCGCTGATTGAACAGCAACAGTTTTTGAATAGGAAAACAAACCATTATTGTCTACTGCTTTTATTCTATAATAATACATCGGACTTTCCAATTTATTATCCGTGTATTTATACTGTTGTTGCAAATAGTTTGAACTGGCATTTGCATTGAACCCTGCTATAGAGACAAAGTCTTTTCCATTGCTTGATTTTTCCACAATGAAATTCGAAACATTCATTTCTTCTGCTGTTGTCCAGCTGATGATGTTGTAATCTTTCTTATTTACCCCACTTAAATTGATGAATTTCAAAGGCAATACGATTGAGGTGCATCCATTGTTTCCATAACTTGGAATGGTATCATTCCAGGTAACAAAATTTCCGTCTGTATTACTTCCCCAATTGCCGTTTGCTACATAAGATTTTACGGGAGCATTGATTGAATCACATCCTGTGGTATTTGACTGTTTGATTTGCAGATACCTTTGTGTGCTGGCATTGTTTGAAAGTGTTCCCCCTGCATTCCAGTTGCTGTTAAGGCCTCCATTCGCATTCGTTTTTATATACACTACATAGATAGGATTTGATCCGTTACACAGAGCAGTAACATCGTAATTTTGATCAAATGTTGTTGGTATAAAAATCACTCTGCTGTTTGCGGGAATTGAAGTAGAAGGATTTGTTACTTCAATAACAGTACAGCCTCCGGTTGTAGTTATTGTTCCGGTTCCGGTTTTTATGGAAGCATCTGAACCTGCCAGATTATTTACAGTAGGAGGGATGGAACTTCCATAATTCAATGTATAATCAGATGCATTGGTACTGGAGTTAGTTGAAAAAAGCACAAATTCATTGTTACCTTCATTCGTTCCGCATGAGTTTACCATTGCCTGAATGATGTTTGGACATTGCGCATAAGAATTGGAAGTAATTATTGAAAATGCTAAAACGTACATCAATTTTTTCATCTTAAGTAAGTATTATTAGTTTAAAAAAATTTAAGTGACCAACGAATATTAATATTAAATATGCATTAAGCAATGTAAAACTACATTTATAAAAACATTTCACAAGTTATCATTCCAATTTTAAATAAACAAAGACGCTATGTTAACAAATTATTTTATTATATTGTATTGTAATTCGATTGAAGAGAATTTTATACCGACATAATCTAAAAAAACGCTTATGAAGAAATATTTCATTGTAACATTCGGGCTGATAATTCAGTTTAATTTGCTTAAATCTCAGGTGCCAGGTTGCACAGACCCTTTGGCTTCAAACTATAATCCTTCCGCCACCAAAAATAATGGAAGTTGTGTGTATGCTTCTTCAACAACTATTCCCATTAAAAGTGATTCATTGCCGGCATCAATTATGGAAACATCTGGACTTATTTTGTGGAATGACAAACTCTGGACCCATAATGATAATGGTGACAATAAAATCTATTCATTTGATAC
>CANFOP010000067.1 GCA_947448685.1 Chitinophagaceae bacterium
AAATCACTTAGTCCGAACTGATGTGCATTATTTACAATAATCGTATTTACATTGGGAATATCTACGCCACTTTCAACTATATTGGTACATACCAGCACATCGTATTTTTTATCCATGAAATCCAATATGGTATCTTCCAGTTTATCTCCTTCCATTTGCCCATGAGCATAGGCAATACTTATATCCGGACAAAGTCCCTGAATGAAACTCTTCATTTCGGCAAGGCCATTAATTCTGTTATGAATAAAAAATACTTGTCCGCCTCTTTCTGTTTCATAATAAATAATATCTCTGATATTATCTTCATTGAATACGGCCACTTCCGTTTGTATGGGCTGTCGATTAGGTGGAGGTGTATTGATAATACTCAAGTCCCTGGCACCCATTAAACTAAACTGCAACGTTCTTGGTATAGGCGTAGCCGTTAGTGTCAATGAATCAACAGTAGTTCTGATTTGTTTCAGTTTTTCTTTTGCACTTACTCCAAACTTTTGTTCTTCATCAATAATCATGACACCCAGATCTTTGAATATTACATCTTTACTTAACAAAGCGTGAGTGCCAATGATGATATCGATTTTTCCTTCTTCCAGTTTTTTAAGCGTTTCTTTTTTTTCTTTGGCCGTTTTAAATCGATTGATAAAATCAACATTAACAGGGAAATCTCTGAGTCTGTCTTTAAAAGTTTTGTAATGCTGATAAGCCAAAATAGTTGTTGGTACTAGAACGGCAGCTTGTTTTCCATCGCAACATGATTTGAATGCTGCCCGAATGGCCACTTCGGTTTTTCCAAAACCCACGTCTCCACAGACCAACCTGTCCATGGGAGAGTCTTTTTCCATATCTCTTTTCACATCTTCAGATGCTTTTGCCTGATCTGGTGTATCTTCATAAATAAAACTTGCTTCTAACTCTGTCTGCATGTAATTATCCGGACTATGTGAAAATCCTTGCTGACTTTTACGTTGAGCATACAGACGAATCAAATCTGTCGCAATATCTTTAACCTGCTTTTTTGTTTTCTCTTTCAGCTTACTCCATACATCGCTGCCTAGCTTGTTCATTTTGGGAACACTCCCTTCCTTACCACTATACTTACTGATTTTATGGAGAGATGATATGTTTACATATAAAAGATCTCCGTCTTTGTATTGAATTCTAACGGCCTCCTGTACACGACCATTTGCTTCTATTTTTTGGAGTCCGCTGTATATTCCAACGCCGTGATCAATATGTGAAACATAATCTCCCGGTTGAAGTTCTCTAAGCGTTTTCAGCGTGAGCGCTTTATTCTTACTGAATGCTTGTTTTACTTTATACTTATGGTAACGTTGAAAAACCTGATGATCTGTATAACAAACCAATTTATTATCTTCATCAATAAAACCCTCATGAATAGAAACTGGAATCGGTGTAACCTGAATTTCGGCTTTTAAATCTGTGAAAATGACATGAAGTCTTTCAAGCTGTTTAGGATTTTCAGCAAATATGAAAATATTAAATTGTCGTTTTTCAAAATCCTGTAAATTTTTTATCAGCAAATCAAACTGTCTGTTAAAAGATGGCTGAGGCTTTGAAATAAATTCAATTTTTTCGGCAGCGCTTTTGTTGGATAAAAAGGCAACTTTATTTCCGATTTCAATGATATGCTTTTGCCTGATTTCAGTTTCAATATCTTCAATCAAAACAAAATCATTCAATGAAATGTCAGATTTGAAATTGATGTCAGTTAATTCTTCTGATGATTCAGTTTTTTTAATATTAGATTTAACAAATTCCAGATAAAGATCAAGCTGTTCTTTTTCAATATCAATTTTATCTTTAATAAATTCCCAATCTTTCATCCATATAGTCGTTTTCTCAGGAAGGAATTCGAATAATGAGACTTTTTCACCGGATTCAAACTGAGTTTCTACATTTGGAATAATGTTAACCTGCAATAACTTTCTTTCACTCAGTTGTGTTTCGGGGTCAAAAATTCTAATGCTGTCAACTTCATTGCCAAAGAGTTCGATTCGGTAGGGTTTTTCATTTCCAAATGAATAGATATCTAATATTCCTCCTCGTACTGAAAATTGTCCGGGTTCGTAAACGAAGTCGGTTCTAACAAAACCATAATCAATGAACTTTTGAAATAATCCATTAACATCCAGTTCTTCGGCTTGTTTGATTCGGATGATATTGGAAGACAATGTTTTTGATAATACCACTTTTTCAAATACAGCTTCAGGATAGGTGACAATGATTTTTTTATTCCCTCCAGCAGCGATTTTTGTGAGAGCTTCAGTTCGAAGCATTACGTGACTGCTATTGAGCAGTTGATAATTTTTTTTGTTTTTGAATGAGGAAGGGAAATAGAATATATCCAGTCGGTTGGAAATATTTTCCAGTGTATTATGAACATAAGCTGCTTCTTCTGCGTCTCTAAGAATTACAACATGGTTGGTTTCTTTGATTGTTTCATTTTCAGTTACTGCTGAAAAAATAAATTCCAGCATACTTCCTTCCAGACCACTTAATATAAGATGTTGTGGAGAGGACAAAGAAATCCTGTTCGCTATTTGAAAACAGCGGGGGTCGTTTTTAAAATAATTCTGCAACACATCCAGATTCATTCACCCTAAATTAGAAATGCAAATATAACTCACAAGCATAAAAATGTTACATTAATTCTTTTTTTGTAACTTACTGAAAATTATAAAAATGTCATTGCAGCCATGGAGAAAAGGAATAGTGATAAAAATTGTTGATGAGACCATTGACACAAAAAGATTTTGGATACAGGTGCCAGCATTGGATAAATTTGAATTTGTGCCTGGGCAATTTGTTACACTTGATTTGCCAATTCATGAAAAGCCAAATAAAAGATGGAGAAGTTATTCCATCTCCTCATGGCCTGATGGAACCAATATTTTTGAATTATTGATTGTTTTAAATCCTAACGGACTCGGGACTCCTTATTTGTTCAATCAAGTATCAGTGGGAAGTGAAATTACTTTTAGGGGTCCTCAAGGTGTGTTTATATTAAAGGAACCTATCATCAAAGATCTTTATCTTATTTGTACAGGTACAGGAATCGCTCCTTTCAGAAGTATGGTCAATTATATTGATCAACATCGCATTGCTTATCAAAACATTTATCTGATCTATGGCTGCAGAAAGAAAGACAATTTGTTGTATTATGAAGAATTCAATAAACTTCAATCTGCTTTACAGAATTTTTATTACATACCAACATTGTCAAGGGAAGAATGGGAGGGTAAATCCGGATATGTTCATGCAATATATGAAGACCTCTGTCAACAAAAAAAACCGTCCAGTTTTTACCTATGTGGCTGGAAAGATATGATAGATGAAGCCAAAAACAGAATTATGAATTTGGGGTACGATAAAAAAGATTTACATCTTGAGATTTATGGATAATAATAATTGAAATTAACCCTTGGAAAAAATTGTGTAGAATTATTTCAACTTTCTAATTAATAAATATCCTCTTAACTGATTTACTTCAATGCTTTTTTCTGCCATATTTAAACTCATTGAACGAATTTTCATGACTACCTCGTAATTTGAATCAGCGGATACTAATGTCAATTTTGCTCCCGGAATTATAGTACTTTCAGCTGTGCCATATTCTTTCTGAATATTATCAATCAATTCATTTAAGTTAAAACGAATACTTTCTTTGTTATGAGTAAGAATAAGATATGGAAGAGGCATTTTTTTGAATTCAAATGAAAAATTTATCGAGTCAATATTTAATTCACCTATTTCATAATTTTCTTTATTGTTTTCTGTCCAAATATTGAAATTATATAGGTAATCGTATCCAGTGACTTTGGTTAGATCTTCATTTTCCTTAGTTTGATAATCTACCAATTTGTTGTTAATACCATCATTCAAGTATTCATATTTAAGTCCCATTGATCTCATATAAACAGAGGCTTCATCTACTCTTATTTTTTCTTTGTTGTTTTTTGTTTTATTATCAATCAATTGGTTTATATCTTGCGTGAACCAACTCCTGATTTTAGAAAATCCGTGATAATTGTCGAGGTAATCTAGTATTGATTTTACTTCATTGTGAAGAGAGTCATTTAGCAAGGAATCATTTTTAAATTCTGTGGTTGGAGTAAATTCGATAACAGAGTCTTTAACCCAAATCATCTCATTGTTTATTTTACCATTCTTAAGTATGTTAGATTTTTCAAGAATGGTTTGAAGTCTTTTTACCTGATAATATTCGCTCACAGAAAACATACCCCATGGACCAAAAGAGGTCAATAACAATGTAATAGCGAGTGAAATAGGTACAAATTTGATGTTGGGTTTTCCTAATGCAGTATAAATACAAACGATACTCAACCAAACACCTAATGACAACACTACATACCTTTTTATTGTAATGCCGTAATCATCAATTCTCATAAATATGGCAATGAACAATATGACCAACAATGGAATTAGTAAGAAGTAATATTGTTTTCCGGCTTTTTTAATCCAATTATTTTCTTTAAAATTTCCAAATGGGTACAGGAGTAAAAAAGTTAAAATGCCGATTATAGAAATGCAAATGATAAGGTAAGAGACAATTCCTTTAGGCCAGTCCCATAAGTACAATATTTTAGCTCCATAAACATACAGAATAAGCAGATACAAAGCGAGTAGGGGCAATAGAATGTATTGTGCAAAAATTTTCAATCCTTTTGGGTAATCATCCATGCTTTCCAATTCTTCAAAAGATTCAGGGATTCCATTCACAAAAAACCATGTGTTGAATATTCCTGCTATGATGATGAATAATTCAAAATACAATTCCTCATGAATTTTGATGTCAAACAACAGATGAAGGGAGGTTAACGCTAATGCCAAACCAGCGTATAGAAAACCAGAATAAAGTATAGCTGTCCAAATTCTGATGAATAAAATTTTATTGTAGTGCCAATAGCCATTTAATTCTCCTTTAGTTATGAAGGGAATTACAGATACTATTAAATGTGCGATAATATTATAAATCCCATATTTAATATAGGGTAAAGAAGTGTTGTGTGTAGTGTCAAATCCGGGTAGAGTAAAATAAATAATAATTAGTAAAACTGAAGTAATCAGCATTAATACTATCTGTTCTTTTTTTCCTAATTTATTTTTTAAAGCAACAATAGTAGTTGAAAAAAATACAGGAATCGCTAATGCAGCAGTCAAAATGATATTAATAAACGGAAAAAAATTTCCAATCTGTTCACGATTTTCAATCAGATAAATACCAACTGTTACACTTATCAAAGCACATAAAATAACTAAGGGAAATCGAAGAAAGGACTTTTTCACATTGCTCAATAAATAATGAAAAGATGGCAGATGCATTTTTAATTAATTTAAGTATGAAAAACTATTGGATATCTTTTACACTTGTAGATACCAAGCCAAATAGATATGTTTTTAATTTAAATGAATGTATGAAAAAAAGCCGATTTGATGCATGATGTTATTTACTAATCAGCAGTAATGTTAAGCCTTCTCTGTAATTATTGACTGATGTAAAATTCAAATTGACATAATTTAATTCATTTTGCTTGCATAAAATGTAAACAAAAAAATGAGGGTCTTTTTGAGCCCATTTTACTATTTGATGAATACTTTTAGATTGAAATATAGAATTGTTATTTTTAAAATGTTCAAAGTTGTTTAACAAGCGAATATTTGGATTGGTATTAGAAATGTAAAGAGGGTATTCTTTAGTTTGAATTAAAACATCTTTAACAGAAGGTTTTAATAATTCAAAAAAATGAATCGAGTTCATGTAAACAGACAATGTAAATAATAGTATTATTGGAATGAGTGTATATTTTTTTTCAATAGGTTTTATATATACCAGCAATAGCAACAAATACAGATATTGCAGATAGATAATCGCTCGTCCCATAGGAAATTTAGCATGAAAAATAATATTAGACATGAGTATATAAAACAGGCTGAAAAGTATGATTAATAAAAAGGTTTTACCATCTTTCAAAAAAGCATTTCTTTTATCATTAAATAATAATAGAAATAGGGGTGACAATAGACAAAAAAATACAATCTTCTTTAAAAAATTATAATAAACATCTTTGTTCAACATGCTCTGATAGTTGTGATAGCT
Source organism: Chitinophagaceae bacterium (assembly GCA_947448685.1). Classification (GTDB taxonomy): domain Bacteria; phylum Bacteroidota; class Bacteroidia; order Chitinophagales; family Chitinophagaceae; genus Ferruginibacter. The sequence continues at coordinate 6,140 of CANFOP010000067.1, forward strand.
GAATTCAGAGAAAAAACTGCTGATGGTGCCATGACTGAAAAATGAATAAGAGCCTATAATATTAGGATCTGAAACATTTATTATTTTTCCTGCATGATAAACATATAGCAGAAATGAGAAAATAACTGTCAATTTTATAATGCTATTCAATGATAAGATTTCTCTTCTCTTCCAATAAGCAAAAATTGTAAGCATTCCCATAAATACATAGAGAAAAGAAAAAATAGACAAGACAGACATTATGCCTGCCAGTAAAAATATTATTTCGTTTTTCTCTGATTTTTTTTCTTTGAATTCTAATAGAAATAGTAAAGAAAGAGAACAAAGTGCCAATGAAAATCCATATCCTCTGCCCAGTGTAAAATAAATGAAATAGGGTGCGACAATAAGAAATAGAATATTAGTAATTGGCATTCCAATCAGTTTTAGTATTCTTTTATTAGAATACCAAAATATCATAAAACTAATCAGGCTTAACATTCGATAGAAAATAACATGTTTTAAACCTGCGAGTTGTATCAACTTAAAATACAAACTGTTCAATAAATGGTGGTTGGCCAATGTGAAGTTTTGGTAAGTCAATAAATGACTGACAGAAGTTTTTTTTACAAAAAGATAAGTGCAAGTTTCGTCGTAATTCCAATCATTGAAAAAAGCCAATGAAAAAAGGGCTGTGAATATAAATAAGGGAAGAATGTATTTAGTGATTGATTTTTCCATTTTTATTGGAATTATTTCAAATGGCAAACATTCTGATATAATATCTATGCAACAGCATTTGTTACAACATTCAGTACATCATGTATGTTTATTCTTTCCTGCATCATGGTGTCTCTATATCTGATGGTAACGGTGTTGTCTTCTTTAGTTTGATGGTCTATTGTAACACAAAACGGAGTTCCTATGGCATCCATTCTTCTGTACCTTTTACCAATCGCATCTTTTTCTTCATAGAAGCAATGGAATTTTGATTTGCATTGATTCATCAATTCAGAGGCTATTTCGGGCAGGCCATCTTTTTTCAACAATGGAAGAATAGCTAATTTAACAGGAGCAATTTTAGTAGGAATTTTCATTACCACTCTGCTGTCTTCTGATCCATCTTCTTTTGTCCATTTTTCTTGCTGGTAAGCCAACGATATTACGGTCAGGAATAAACGATCTAAACCAACGGATGTCTCAACAACATAAGGTGTGTAATTTCCATAAGGCTTTCCTTCAGCATTCAAATCGTTGTCAAAGTATTGAATTTTTTTCTTGCTGTATTTTGCATGCTGGCTTAAATCAAAATCAGTTCTGCTGTGAATACCTTCCAATTCTTTCCATCCAAAAGGAAATTCAAATTCAATATCTAATGCCGCATCAGCATAATGTGCAAGTTTAACATGGTCATGGTATCTCAATTTTTCTGATGGAATGCCTATGCTTTCATGCCATTTCTTTCTTGTTTCTTTCCAGTAGTTGTACCATTCCATTTGAGAGCCGGGTCGAACAAAGAATTGCATTTCCATTTGTTCAAATTCTCTCATTCTGAAAATGAATTGTCTGGCAACGATTTCATTTCTGAATGCCTTACCAGTTTGTGCAATACCAAAGGGAATTTTCATTCTGCCTGTTTTCTGCACATTTAGGAAATTGACAAAAATTCCCTGGGCTGTTTCGGGTCTAAGATATATTGTATCTGCTTCTTCAGCTACACTTCCAATTTGCGTGCTGAACATCAGGTTAAATTGACGAACATCAGTCCAGTTAGAGGTTTTGCTGATGGTGCATTTAATTTTATTGGATTCAATCAAATTTTTCAATCCAACTAAATCGTCCAATCCCAGCAATTTATCCATCTCTGCTATCAACTTGTCTGCTTCGGTTTTTTCCAATGTTTCAGCATGTGCTTCAATCAGATGGTCAACTCGGTATCTTTTATTACTGTCTTTATTATCAATCATCGGATCGCTGAAGTTGTCTACATGGCCGCTGGCTTTCCAAACTGTGGGGTGCATAAAAATGGCTGCATCGATACCTACTATATTGTCATGCATTTGGGTCATGCTTTTCCACCATTCGTCTCTAAGATTCTTTTTTAATTGCGCACCCATTTGTCCGTAATCATATACTGCACTTAAACCATCATATAATTCGGAGGATTGAAAAATATATCCATACTCTTTGCAATGAGAGATGATTTCCTGGAAGTTATTTGTTTCATTTGCCATGTGGCAAAGATAGAAAATTAGGAAGGTAAAATGTGAAATTGAGATGTAAAATCATCAGCCCACCATTTAAATGGTGAGCTGATGTAGTTTGGTGAATATCAACTTATTTAATCTGTATAAAAACCATCGATATTCGATAATTTCAACGAACAGCCGATTTTTCTTCGTTGTATTTTACATTTTATTATGTCATATTCATTTTCCAATGTTTGGATTCATGCAGTATTTGCAACAAAAGATCGACAACCAATCATCACACTCGATCTTGAGGAGGTTCTTTTTCCTTTTATTTATGATGAATTCAGCCAATTAGGCTGTAAACTAAAAATTGTAAATGGACTTTCAGATCATATCCATTGTTTATTCATGCTGGATTCGAAAAAATCTTATGCTGAAGTGATGAAGCAAATTAAAGGGTCATCTTCTCATTTTATCAATGAAAATAATTTTATTTTCGAAAAATTTGCATGGCAAAAAGGTTATGTGGCATTTTCAGTTAGTGATTTTGCCGTAGAAGCAGTTAGTGAATATATCAAAAAACAAAAGTTGAAACATGAAACCCTGGAGGAAGAGGGAATAAAATTATAATTTCAATAAAAACCCACCGTTTAAACGGTGGGCCAAAAATTAATTGCCTCGTACTTTAAAAAATTGACAAAAAAAACCACCGGTTTTTACTCCGATGGTGGTGTTTTTGCAATCAATCAAACACTATTTTTAACTGCAACCTAAACTATTGCCACAGTTTAAACATTTATAGCATGTTCCGCTTCTAACCGTAATGTGCCCACATGTGTTACATGCAGGGGCATCTCCTTGCATGGATTTATTTGCAGCATTGATGGCATCCAATGAAGAAGTTGCTTTTGCAGGACTTGCATCTCTGTGAGATTTTGTTCCATCACCGTTATTACCCAACACTCTTATATCACTTAATTCTGGCTTTCTTTCTCCAATAGTTGGTGTAGATTCATCCCATTCTTCATTTCCAAGATTTGCTACTTCTGGTTTGTCTAAAACATGAACAAGGTCAGTTCTGCCCAAATATTCATAAGCTAATGAACGGAACATGAAATCGATGATGGAAGTGGTTGTTTTGATGTTAGGATGCTCAACCATTCCAGCGGGTTCAAATCTGGTAAATACGAATTTCTCTACGTATTCTTCCAATGGAACTCCATATTGCAATCCAATGGAAACCGCGATAGCAAAGCAGTTGAGCATACTACGCATGGTCGCACCTTCTTTTGCCATATCAATGAATATTTCACCCAAAGTACCATCGTTGTATTCACCCGTTCTCAAGAATAATGCTTGTCCGTTGATTTTTGCTTTTTGAGTAAATCCTCTACGTTTCGCAGGAAGAGATCTGCGCTCAACTATCATTGCCAATTGGCGCTTTAATGAGGTATCAGCCGAGTCCTGAACACGCTTGTTCATCTCTTCCAATAATTCTTCAATGGTTAATTTGCCCATATCAACCAGTCCACTCTCGTTCAATAAAGACTCACTTGCAGTGGTATCAGATGATTTTTTCTTTTTATCAGATTTGTTACTTAACGGTTGGCTTAATTTTGATCCATCACGGTAAAGTGCACAAGCCTTTAATCCCAACTCCCAACTCAATCGATAAGAATCAGCAATTTCTTCAACCGTGGCTTCATTGGG
>CANFOP010000068.1 GCA_947448685.1 Chitinophagaceae bacterium
ATTTGATGGATTTATCAAATTCACCAATTTGAAGATAACAGGCTCCAGCCATATATCTGGCACGATTTGCATTCAAAGTACCTTCATAGTTGCTAATAACTTTCAGCAATCCAATGACATTCGACCCATCTAAAATTCCACCATTTAAAGCAATGTTCACAGAGTCTTTACTGAATGAAGAATTAGCCATTTTGTCAAACAAACTCTCTGCTAAAAATATTGATTCAGCAGCTTTCATTTCTTTTGGTTCTTTGATTAATTTTTGGTAGCCTATCCATCCGGATGCAACGATAATAACAGCCGCACCAATGTAGGTTACTTTTTTACTATATTTATCCCAAAACCCTTTTACCTGATCTAATACTTCATTTGTTTCTTTTGCCATGCTTGTTTTTTTTAATTGGATAACATTACAGTTTGAAGCTAATCCATGATAAATGGATAATCTTCCTGAATATATACATCTTTTAATAATTCACTGTCGTCTGGCCAGGGACTTTCTTCCGCAAATTTAACAGACTCCTCCACTTCGTTTTTTACTCTTTCATTGATGGTTTCAATTTCAGCATCCGAAACCTGGTAGTCTGTTTGCAGCACTTTCAACACATGCTCTATTGGGTCTTTTTGTTTGTATTCTTCCAATTCGTCCTTGGTTCTGTATTTCTGAGGATCACTCATACTGTGTCCTTTGAATCTGTATGTTTTGATTTCGAGAAGTGTTGGGCCACCTTTTTCTCTGGCTCTGTTTACAGCACGCAATACTGCGTTGTGTACATCTTCAGGACTCATGCCATCTACAGCATCGGCAGGCATTTCGTAGGCATCTGCTGTTTTGTAGATGTCAAGTGTTTTACTTGTTCTTGCCACAGAAGTTCCCATGGCATAGTGATTGTTTTCGCAAATGAAGACAACCGGTAAATCCCACAACATAGCCATGTTGAAAGTTTCATGCAGCATACCCTGACGAGCAGCTCCATCACCAAAAAAACATAAAACTACATTGTTGGTTCCTTTGTATCTTTCAGCGAAAGCCAAACCTGCGCCGGTACCGATCTGAGCACCTACAATACCATGGCCACCGAAAAAATTCTCCTTTAATCCAAAGAAGTGCATGCTGCCGCCTTTTCCTTTGCTGCAACCAGTTGCTTTTCCATACAATTCTGCCATACAACTTTTTGCAGAAACACCTTTGGCAATAGCCAGAGCATGGTCACGATATGCTGTGATAAATTTGTCATCAGCATTGGTAGCGGTCATGCAACCTGCGACTACTGCTTCCTGACCAATGTACAAATGACAGAAACCACGAATTTTCTGCATGCCATACAACTGACCGGTTTTTTCTTCAAAACGACGGAGCAATAACATTAATTCGTACCAATAAATGTAAGTTTCCTTTGAAAACTTCGTTGCCAATAGTATAAAATTTAGGTTGCAAAGATAAGGGATAAATCATAAAAAAAATAGCTCAATAAAAAAACTAAATTACTTTTTATTGGTTTTTGTAAATCATTCTAATACAGTCAATATTTAAAATTAATTGAATAAAATGTTGTCATATTTGTTTATGATATGTGTTGAATTAATTGTTAAAAACTAATACAGTTCTTTCAATACTTAATGAAAATTCTGTTGTTTCTTTACATGCTTGCAAACCTGTTAATATAAAAATTTATTTATGGCTGCTTTAACTTATGATGATATTCAATTAGTTCCATCCTATTCAGAAATAGTATCAAGAAAAAACATTGATTTAAGTACGAGGATAACCAGCAGGTTTAGTCTCACTATTCCTTTGGTAGCATCTCCAATGCCAACTGTTTGTGGTTTTGATATGGCACTGGAATTGATGAGAATGGGTGGAATTGGTTGCATTCACAGGTTTATGAGCATTGCTGAACAGGAAGAAATCATTGATCAATTGAACAAAATCTCTCTTTCAGAAAAAATCAATATTCCAACGATGGCTGCTGTTGGAGCCAATGGAGATTTTCTTGAAAGAGCCAAGGCATTGGTTAATAAAGGGGCTAAAATAATTTTGATAGATGTGGCTCATGGTCATCACAAAAATGTAAAGGATGCAATTGGATTGATAAAAGCAATTGATCCTGCGATTGATGTAATTGCTGGTAATATTGCCTCAGCAAAAGCTGCGATTGATTTGCAGGATTGGGGTGCGGATGCATTAAGAGTGGGCGTTGGAGGAGGAAGTTTATGTACAACAAGAATTAAAACCGGTTTTGGCGTACCCAATGTAACATGTTTGAATGAAATTGTGAAAGTTGCCAAAGTACCTGTGATGGCTGATGGCGGATTGCGAATGAGTGGAGATTTGGCAAAAGCTTTTGCATTAGGAGCATCAACAGCCATGTTGGGTTCATTACTGGCAGGAACAGAAGAAGCACCGGGATTGTTAATTAATCAGCCTACAGGTTTATTTAAAAAATACAGTGGAGCCGCTTCTTATGATACCAAAGTAACCCATGGACAAGAAGTTAGAAATATTGAAGGAGAAAGTACTGTTATTCCTTACAAAGGGAAAGTAAAACTAGTAATTGATTCTATTCTTGATGGAGTTAAATCGGCACTTTCTTATGCAGGAGCAAATAATTTAAGTGAATTCAAACCGGAATATATTGAAGTGACCAATGCCGGACTAAGTGAGGCTAAACCACATTTATTGTAAATGATACTTTTGTCAATCAGTCAATTATCATTTGCAACTAATAAATTGCATCATTCATGCTATCCCTACAGAAAATAATCATTACTCATTTTAAAAATTATGAAATTTCATCTTTTAGTTTTGATAAATCTGTTGTTGGTATATGTGGTTTGAATGGTAAAGGGAAAACAAATCTCCTGGATGCCATATATTATTGCTGTTTTACCAAAAGTTACTTTCCAGGATCTGATGCTCTGAATATACATTTTAATCAGGAAGGCTTTAGAATTGAATCTTCTTTTTTGCTAAATGACAAACCACATCAGATTGTTGTTATCAACAGGGTCAATTCCAAAAAAGAATTTTATTTAAATCAATCTCCCTACGAAAAACTTTCTCATCATATCGGATTATTGCCTGCTGTAATTGTAGCACCGGATGATATTGACATCATTAATGGAAGCAGTGAAGGCAGAAGAAAGTACATGGATACCATGATGTCGCAACTGGACATTGACTATTTGCAAAGCCTTATTCTGTATAATAAAATATTGATTCAAAGAAACAGCCTTTTGAAAAATTTGGCTGTCAATAAAATCATTGATAATGGTCTGCTGGATGTATTAGACAGCCAGCTTGTAATTCCTGCTCGTATAATATTCAATAAAAGAAAAGTATTTCTCGAAAAACTGATTCCATTGATTGTTGAGTTTTACAATAAAATTGCCGAGAATGATGAAAATCTGATTCCTTATTATGAAAGCAAACTTGCCAAAAATAATTATGAAGAACTTCTTTCCATAAACAGACAAAAAGATATGGCTCTTCAAAGGACAAGTGATGGTATTCACAGGGATGATCTGCTTTTTGAATTGAATCATCAGGTATTTAAGAACATCGCTTCTCAGGGCCAAAAAAAGAGTCTTTTATTTGCGATGAAACTTGCAGAATACGAAATGATTAAAAGTTCAAAGGGCTTTCCCCCAATGTTATTACTGGATGATGTATTTGAAAAATTGGATGATAACAGAATCATTAATTTACTGGATTGGGTATGTAATAAAAATACCGGCCAGGTTTTTATTACAGATACTCATAAAGAAAGACTTGTGAATACTTTCAATCGTTTGAATGCAGATGGTCAGATTATAGAGTTATAGTCAACCTTGAGTTGTCAACTACCGGATATTATTTAATTACTATTTTATTGATAACATTCTCTCCTAATTCCTTGTTTACTCTTTCGATGATGACATCTTTTTGATACAGCAATTCATTTTTCAACGGAGCAACAGTACTTGATATATAAAGGGTTTGACCAATGATTTTAATGCTGTCTGTATATTTGGCAATGGTTACTCCCATCATTCGTTCCCAAATCTCTTCGATTTGTACTGCCTGAATGCCTGATTTCAACTTACTTCTTTTTAAAAAATCCTGCATTGCCTCTTGTAACGATAGTTCTGCCATAATGTGAAGTTAATATTTAAAAGTAAAAAATCAAAAACACTTGAACAGTTCAACTACTCCTTTACTACTTTCAACGTCCTCCTAAAACAATCATTTTAGCAAACAAGGTAATATTTTTTATATTACAAATTAAAATATACTAAACTTGAATCACATATTAAAAAAAATGATTTTGGTTCGTGTCGACACGCGCAACTGCTTTGAGTAATGAAAAAAAATTAACACCTAAAATCAAATTCAAACATTAAACTTTAAACTCTTGAACCTCAGTCCCACGTAATGGCTTGAACCCCAAGTATTTGGTTCGTGTATATACGCACCACTAGTAAGTGAAGTGTCAAGCCAATTGCTTCAACACCTTTACTACCCTATTTACAGGCAATCCCATCACATTATAGAAGTCGCCATTGATGGATTGTATGCCTACCACCCCTATCCACTCCTGTATTGCATAAGCACCCGCCTTATCATAAGGTTTGTATTTTTCTACATAAAATTCTATCTGCTCATCCGTCAGCGGATTAAAGGTTACTTCCGTAATATCTGCAAATGATATTTCTTTTTCTATGTGTTTGATAAAAACGCCGGTGATAACCTGATGTGTTTTTCCGGAAAGTTTTTTTATGATGTTAATCGCATCTTCTTTATTCACAGGTTTGCCTATTATTTCTTTATTGCAAACTACAATGGTATCTGCTGCAAGAACCGGAATAACTGGTTTGTATGAATTTGATATTGCCAGCGCCTTTTTTTTAGCAATATGTATGGCCGTTTCGGTTGTACTTAAATTGGGGGGATACGATTCATCGGTATTGCTTACCATTACTTCAAAATCAACTTCTGCCCATTCCAACAATTGTTTTCTTCGCGGAGATTGTGATGCTAAAATTATTTTTTTACTCATTACATATATTTAAAGAACAACATGGTCAATATGCCAGCCAGCATTACCATTTTCAAATAATTGCTTATTTGATGATAGTGAGTTGCAAGCGTTGCTTTGTATAATTTGTTTAAAATAATCATCAATGGTAAAACCACAAAAAACAGATTATACAGAGCACTTAGCCACCATCCTGTTTGCCATGCATAAATTTGTATGATGATCATTGAAGCGATACTTACAATAATCCAAACTGCCGCAAATACTTTAGTGGCAGGTATTCCCCATTTGATTGGCATTGTCTCACAATTAAAGCGAGCATCACCATGAATGTCTTCCATGTCTTTTACAACTTCACGTATCAATGAAATGACAAAAGCAAATCCTCCATAAAGGATAGTCAATTGATAAAACTTATGGATATTGAATGGATAATTTATTTTATTCCATCCACTGTAATTAAGCAGGTTTGCCCCGGCATAAAAATATACCACTACCACCACCCACGCCGTTAATGCTGAAATGATAATATTGCCTGTTAAAAGTTTTTTCTTGAAAGTGGTTGAATATACCCACAGTAAAAACACACTTAAACAATTGGCAAAAACAATGATCCATTTATTTGTTTTGTAACTGACATAAAAACTGCACAAAATTCCGGCAATGGAAAAAATAAAGTGCCACAATATCGCCCACCTTCTTTTCACTATTTTATCAACCACTAATTTATCAGGCTTATTAACAGAATCAATTTGTAAATCAAAGTAGTCATTGATAATATAGCCTGCAGCGGCTATCAGTATGGATGCAATCATCAATATATAAAACAATCCATCGGATTGATTAAATTCAGCAACTGCTGTCTGGTTATTCTGATATACAGAGGGTACAATGCAATTGTAAAAAAACCATTGGGTAAAAGCAATAAACAGCAGATTAGGCCATCTGATTAATTGTAAAAATGCTTTGATTATTTTCATATTGAAGGTGTTAGGAAGCAATGGCCTTTCAATAGTTATATGTTGAAATTATTTGGCAGCAGTATCTGTTTCTATATCCCAGTCATTGTTTAGTTTCATCACTTTTTCAATGACATCTCTAACGCATCCCTCTCCACCTTTAAATGGAGAGATATACTGTGAAATGTTTTTAATATCAACTACTGCATCACTAGGGCAACATGCCAATCCAACTGTTTTCATTGGTTGTATATCCGGTATGTCATCTCCAATATATAAAACCTGTTCTTTAGTTAGATTCAATGAAGCCATTTTTTCTTTCAACAGAAGTGCTTTGTCGGATATTCCTTGATAAATCTCTTTTACTCCCAACTTTTTCAATCTGTTGGAAACAGCACCTCCATCACTGGCTCCTGAAATTACCAGGATGTGATATCCTTTTTTAATGGCAAGTTGCAAAGCATAACCATCTTTGATATTCATCGTTCTGGCCATTTCCAGCGACTCCAATAAAATCAGTTTGCCGTCTGTTAACACTCCGTCAACATCCATAACAATTAATTTTACAGGCTTAAAAAGTTCGAGCACATTCATGATTAAAGCAGTTGATTATTCAAATTGTGCAATCAGTTATTTTTGAGCATCTCTCCACTCATATACCCAGGAGCTTTGAATCATTTCCAAATGTCCTTCATTGCTTTCATCTGCTTTACCTGAAAAATTGGGGATTTCCATCACCCATTGATGAAGATCTGTAAAACGAATGCGATAAATTTTACTTTCTCCAAAATCATCACCGAATCTTTCATAAAGCTTCATAGCGATGTCTTCGTAATCATTCCAGTGAATAGGTGGTTCAAAAGTCATTATATATATTTTATTCTCCAAAAAATTGTGACTGATCAGGTATAGTTACGGTAATATTGCCACTGCCTTCATTCAAGATGCATTGACAGCCAAGCCTCGAATTTAATCTTGGACTCACAGCCCTGTCAATGAAGTCTTCTTCCTTGTCTGACAACTCTTCAATAAATTGCTCACCTTGCTCTACATAGAGATGACAGGTACTGCATGCACACACCCCCCCGCAATTATGATGTAATTCAATATCGTTTTTCAGCGCTGCTTCAAGAATAGATTGGCCAGGTTCAATATTTTCCAGCGTTACATTATTTAAACCCTTTTGCTCAAAATGGAAGGTAATATTATACATACATATTAAATTTCAGTTTGCAAACCTACATGAAAATCTTAATTCAATGAAATAACAATCCTATTAGCGAACATCTTCACCTTTTAATTTTATATTTGTGTTTAATATGTTTATGCAAATGAGTTACTATAAGTTGTACAAAAATTCTGTTGGAAAATTATTAATTATAATAAGTTCTGTCTTTTTATTCTCATGTGGAAGTAAAAAAGATGAAGTTGAAAAAGAAAGACCAACAGTTATCTTGAAAAAAAATAAACCAACAGGTAAATTTGATTCTACTCATAGAGATGCTCCAATTATCAATATAGCGGACACCGTATCCTTGGCTTTCAATGTCATTTCTGTGAAAGACAGCGCATCCAACAATATCAGGCTCAGTCAAAAACTGTCGAACATTTATAGTGAAAAACTGATGGATTGTATCAATAAGAACAAGTTAAAAATAATCGGACCTCCCCTAGCATGGTACAAAACACAAAAAGCACCTTTCTTTTTTGAGGCAGCCATACCCGTAGATAAAAAACCTTCTAAATTAACCAAGACTATCAATTTCAAAAGAATTGCAGGAGGAAAAGTGATTGTTGCTCATTATTTTGGACCATATGAAGAATCCGTTCAGGCCTATCAGTTTTTGAAAGAATGGATCAAAGAAAACAAAAAGTCTGTTTCGGCCCCATCCTATGAAATATATGTAACCGATCCAATTGGAAAAGATGGTAAAGCATTGGATCCATATAAAGTACAGACAGATATTGTATTTCCCTATCATTGATTTTTAATAATACTTGCTGTAATCGTTTGATAAATCGCTTGCAAATTTTTGTGATTGCTTAGAAGGGAAATATGCTTGGCAATGGTTTCCTGATCATTTCGTTTGGCAGGACCGGTTTGAACTTCAGATGGACTGGCCTTTACAATCCTGTTAAAAGTTTCTGCAATCAATGGTTTTAGCAATTCAAAATTGATATGTTCGTTTTGACAAAATGACTCAGTAAGTGAAAATAAATGATTCGAAAAATTATTGACAATCACAGCAGCAACGTGCAATTTTAATCGAGTTTCATCATCTGTCTCTTCTACCCAATCAGAAATTTTAAGTGCTAATGATTTAATTTTCAAAAGCGTCGATTCATTGTTTGCATCAATCAAAAAAGGAATAGAAGGAATAATCCTGTTGTTTTTATGAAGTGTTTGCAAAGGGTATAATACACCATAATTATTTGATATCTTTTTTAAAACATCCTTGGAAACAGATGCTGCCGTATGAAAAACGGGCTTATCATTGATTTTTAAAAAAGACAAATCATCACTAAGGCTATAATCAGACAATGCTATAATATATATATCTGCATTGCCATTAATAATTCCGTTGAAATCTGCATATGAAGTATTCAATTCTTCTGCAAGCAATTTTGCATGATCGAGTTGACGGCTTACAATCTGAGTTATGGTGATTTGATGTTGTTGCATCAGTCTGCTCAACACAGAAGCAACATTACCCGAACCAATCATAACAACATTCATATTTCAATATTTGAAACAATGAAAATACATAAACAGATTGAAATATTTCAACTAACCATTTATTCAACAATTAAAATATTTATATGGATGGATGCTAGTAAAGCATATACATATCAGAAAAAAAACTTTTTTTGTGATTAAAAAAACTAAAAGTAAGTAAAATTAACATCGCTCCAGATAATTAATATTTCTCTTCAAGTATTATAAATAAAGGATTGTAAAGCAATAACAACAATCATTCTTAAAGTCGTATTTTCATCATTTGTATATTGATTGTTTGCGGTTATCATCATTTTTATTTCTTTTAAAAATTTTGTTTTTTCATTTTTAAACTAATATTGCATTGAAAATGCTTACAATTTTTTATTTGTAACCTAACTGTTTTAAGTCGAACTAATAGTATAAATTATGGCAAAAAACTTGTTGATAGTGGAGTCTCCGGCCAAAGCAAAGACCATTGAAGGTATTCTGGGCAAGGACTTTGAAGTGAAAAGCTGTTATGGACATATCCGTGATTTGGAAAAAAACGATATGGGTATTGATATCAATAATCATTTTTTACCAAAATACATTATCCCCTCCGAAAAAGAAAGGGTTGTGAATGAACTAAGAGCAATTGCCAAAAAATCCGATGAAGTGTGGCTTGCATCGGATGAGGACCGAGAAGGAGAAAGCATCAGTTGGCATTTGGCTGAAGTATTGAAACTTGATCCGGCAACTACCAAGCGAATTGTTTTTCATGAAATCACCAAACCTGCTATTCAAAAAGCTGTTCAAAACCCAAGACTCATCAACATGAATCTTGTAAATGCTCAACAGGCCCGACGTGTGGTGGATAGAATCGTGGGCTTTGAATTAAGTCCTGTACTTTGGCGTAAAATTGGACAAAAAGGTGGGTTAAGTGCAGGAAGGGTTCAAAGCGTTGCAGTTAAATTGATAGTTGAAAAAGAAAGGGAAATCAACCAATTTAAAGCAGTCAGCAGTTTTAAAGTTGAGGCTTCTTTGTCAGCTACCGATCTAAACAACAAAACAGTTGTTTTTAAAGCCGAAGGCGCAAAGTACAATCAGCCTGAAGAGGCAGAAGCATTTCTTAACAGTTGTATCAATGCCAAATACAGTGTAAAAGACATTCAGGTAAGACCAGGAAAACGAACTCCTGCTCCACCCTTTACCACATCTACACTTCAACAGGAAGCAAGCAGAAAATTGGGATATGGCGTAAGCAAGAC
>CANFOP010000069.1 GCA_947448685.1 Chitinophagaceae bacterium
AAAGAAGACGAATGGAAAACGGTGTTGGAATTAGCAGGAGAAAAATAGCAATACTAACATGAAGAAAAAACATCTTGTAATTCTTTCAGGTGCAGGTATTTCAGCCGAAAGTGGATTGAAAACATTCAGAGACAGTGATGGTTTGTGGATGGGTTATAATATAGAAGATGTTGCTACGCCAAGGGCATTCAAAAAAAATCCACAACTGGTGCTCGATTTTTACAACAAGCGCAGAAGAGATGTTGCAGCTGCAAAACCCAATTCTGCTCATGTAGGCTTAGCAACTTTGCAGGAAAAATTTGATGTTACGATAGTCACCCAAAACATTGATGATTTACATGAAAGGGCAGGTTCAAAAAATGTATTGCATTTGCATGGTGAGATTTTTAAAATGAGAAGTTCAGCTAATGAAGATCTTATAATGGAAATAAGAGAAGATATTCAATTTGGTGATAAAGCGAGTGACGGAGCTCAACTAAGGCCACATATTGTATGGTTTGAAGAACCTGTTCCGCTCATTGAAGAGGCGGCAGCCATCATGTCAACTGCCGATTTGTTTATTTTGATTGGAACATCCCTTCAGGTTTATCCAGCCGCAGGATTAATTCATTATGTTCCTGATGAAACTCCCAAATACATCATTGATAGAAAAATACCTTCCACAGGCAATCTTCGAAATATCATCCCCATTGAAAATACTGCCACAGAAGGAATCAAGCAATTGCTTGAAATAATAAAATAGTTTTTATACATTTTGATGGCATGCTAATAATAACAAGTCAGCAATAGATAGTAAAATTCATTACTTCTTCCAATTAAATCATTATTTATAAAAAACGTAGAAATAAAAAAGCCGCCTCAAATGAGACGGCTCTGAATAAAATAATATTTTTATTAGTCAAAATCCTTTACATCACCCACATTAGCATACTGCACATTCAATATCCCTTTTGGTGATCCTGTAGCGCCATCTACTACAAAAGCTATAATGGCACAATTAGCGGCTACTGCATTATAAGTTCCACCCACTGTATTACCGGATAAACTCATCGTGAATGGGAATTCCCATACATTATTTTTTACAGCATCAGAAGTTGGAATAGCATCGCCATATAAGTCAGTGGCGGTTCTTCTCAATACATTATTATGAACAAAATTATTGATAGGACTAACTCCACCATATAAGTAGGGAGTAGCACCATATTGAGCAGAGTAGTAGTTGGTTTGCGGATACACTAAACCGTTTTCAACCAATGCCACCACAATTTTTAACGCTCTGCTGGTGGTTACATTAAATTTTACTTTTGCAGTACCGCTTACAGTATTTCCATTGACTGTGCTTGTAATGCCTAAGCCCAAGGGAGCCCATGCCTGCAAAGCATTGTCTAGATCTGCTGGATCTTCACTCCAGCCATAAGTGTAATCTGGTTGTTTCTTCCTGTTTAACAATACAGTTGGAAACCCAGTAGCGCCGTATTTATTCATGAATGATGAATAGTACTGAAATTTATAAGGATCAGTTCCTCCTCCGCCATGAACAGCCAAAGAAATACAATTGGGATGAGTTGATTTATATTGTTCTAATGCGTAAGCTACACGAGGGCAGTAACCACACCATGCACCGGTAAAATCTTCACACAAAATCTTTTGAGTAAAAGGAGAAGCACCCGCAGCAGTTACTGTAACTGTCTTTTGCTGAGAAGGAATATTGCAACTTTGTGTAATAGCGCTTATGCTAAATGTTCCTGCTGAAGCAGGTACAAATGAACTGGTGATTGCCTGTGAATTGTTCAGCAACAAAGTGCAAGAACTTGTCATGTCATTTCCTGACTGATCTTTTACGGTAATATTAACGTAATCAAACCCGTTGTTTTCAATCGAAGATGTAGACAAGAAGATATACAAACTATCCGTATTGGGGCAATTGCCAACCGGTGTAACATTGTTTGATTTTTTACAGGAAGTAAAAAACGCAGTCATTCCAACCAAAAGGATACTGCTTAGAATAATTTTTTTCATTTATAATGTTTGTTTAGAAAATGAAAATAAGATAAAAATTAATTAATTTGACAATTATCACAAAAAAATCAGTACTTCGCTATGAATTTTTTATAACGCATAATATAATTATAAATATATGAAACACCTTAGCTATTTTACTTTTATCTGTTTATTTTTTATTTCATTGTCACTTTCTGTTTCTGCCCAGGAAAGTTTTCCTTCTGTAAAATTAAAAGCTGTTTCGGGCAGACAAGTAGATTTCAAAGATCTTGTAAATGAAAGCAAAGACACAGTTATGGTTGTTTCATTTTGGGCTACCTGGTGCATACCTTGTGTATCTGAACTGGATAATATCAATGATGAATTTGAAGATAAGCAAGCCATCAAACCTTTTAAATTTTATGGAGTAGCCATAGATGATTCCAGAACTGCTCAAAGGGTAAAGGCTTTTGTAAGAGGTAAAGGATGGAAGTTTGATGTTTTTACAGATGTAAACAGTGAATTGAAAAGAGCATTGAATATTACCGATGTGCCTCATGTCATTATCTTTAAAAACGGTAAGATTGTATACAGACACACAGGATATATAGCAGGGGAAGAAGATAATTTATTTGAGACCATCAAGAATCTGTAATTGCTTTACTTATAGCAAATATCAATTTAACAAGAAATCATTTTCAAATGAAAAAAAACAACCTAAGGATAATTCTATTTACAATACTGTCTATCTCATTTTTCGGACATTCATTTGCACAATACAATTCGCAATACATAACAGGACACTTCAATGGAAGTTATGAAAATATATCCCAGTACTATTTGAAAGACAATAAAATAGAGGCTATACCACCTCCGGATAAATTTGCTTCCAATGGCTTTTTAAAACTGGACTACAATTACGGTGATTTTTCTGCTGGTATTCAATATGAAACATACATGCCGGCAATTTATGGTTACTTTCCCGACGGTACACCAACTCAAGCAAATAATAAAATTGCAAATAAATATTTCAAATACACACAAAAGAAATTTGCTGTTCAAGTAGGTGATTTTTATGAGCAATTTGGATCTGGTTTAATATACCGGTCTTTTGAAAATAGGCAAATCGGCATCAACAATGCAATGGAAGGGTTTAATGTGTATGTAGAACCAGCTGATTTCATGAAAGTAAAAGTTATTTATGGAAGGGTTCGAGAAATATTTGACTATTCCAAGGCACTTACAAGAGGATTAGATGCTGAAATCAATCTGATTTCTATGTTGAAAATTAATGAGAAAGAAAACACACCTGCCATTTCTATTGGCGGAAGTTTTGTAAGTAAATATGAAGAATACACAGGCCCTATAGATAATTTTCCAACTACGGTTAATGCTGTTGCAACAAGGCTTGATTTTTCAACCAATAATTTTTCTTTGAATGCAGAGTTTGTAAATAAAGGAAAAGACCCAAGCACATTAAATTACAACAGTTTTGCAAAAGGTAAAGCACTTCAAATAAATACTAGTTTTACCAAAAATAATTTTGGGGCTACAATTAATCTAAGGTCTATATCTAACATTAATTTTAAAAGTGAAAGATTAGGTGAAATATCTACTGTTGGGCCGATAAATTATATTCCTTCACTTACTAAGCAACATGATAATTTAACAAGTAACATTTATGTTTACAGCGCTCAACCCAAAGGTGAAATTGGCGGACAAACAGATGTCTATTATACTTTCAAATCAGGAAGTAAAATTGGAGGTAAATATGGTTTAACTATTGCAGCAAATTTATCATACTTTAAATCTCCAAAAGATAGTGTTTCATTATTAGGAATTGGTAAAGACAAATATTTTAGTGATGCGAATATTGAAGTCAGAAAAAAATGGTCGAAAAAAATCGAAGCTAATTTTAGTTTTCAAAATATATTTTATAATAATGATCTAACTCACAGTTTTTCTGATTCTGTTGCAAAAGCTAACGTTATTTCAACTAGTGTTATTTATAAGTTTTCAGCAAAAAAATCCATAAGAATAAAACTTGAAAATTTATTCTCTAAAAACAACCAGGGCAATTGGGCTTCCGCATTAACAGAATTTTCATTCTCATCACCCTTTGCATTTTTTGCAAGCGACTTATACAACTATGGGAAAACTAAAAATCATTATTATAATGTAGGTGCTAGTGTAACAAGAAAATCCAGCCGCTTCAGTTTTGCCTATGGTAAGCAAAGAGCTGGCTTATTTTGTGTAGGGGGTGTTTGCAGGTTTGTTCCTGCCAATTATGGATTCACAGCCACGCTAACTACTTCCTTTGCCAATTAATTCAATGGTTTAAAAACTGTAGAAGCGTTCAAATCATCTTACGCAAATGTTTCCTTAAACTCAATACCGTATTTTATCAATTCGGATAAAACGGGTTCGTATATCTCTTTGGTAACAGGAATCTGAACTCCTGTAGTTTTGATGGTGTTGTTTAAAATAAGTTTAGCAGCAATCCCTAAGGGTAATCCTACTGTTTTTGCCATGGCGGTGTGAATCTGATCTTCCCCTTTTACAACCAATGAACTATTAACAGACTGTGTTTTTCCATTCAGGGAATATTCAATTTCATGTAACATCACAATCATATCTTTATCTTCTTTTGCCAGCACCAGTTTTTTTTCCAAAGCCAATTGCAAAACATCTGCAGGACTGCAAAAACCTTTATCAATCATTGTTTTGTCATCGTTGAATCCCAAAAATTCTAATTGATTTAAAAAGATGGGATGGGTATTTTCAGCATTTTCTTCAACGTTGAAGAATTGATGAAAGAAATCTTTTAGACTTTTTCCGACAGAATCATAATTTACTGATTCGTCCGTCAAATTAAATTGAACAAAGCGATTCCATCCATTCATAAAATCACGATGCCTTAAGGTAGTTCTTACAAAAGTATCCGCTTCATCCAGTTGATATAAATCAATATAAGGCAAACTGTTTCTGTTTGGATAGAAACTGAAGATTTCATTGTTTTCGTTGCTCAACGTAACACTTCTGTCTTTGGAAAACAGGTCTTTGTATGTCTCTTCTATTATTTGTCCGTTTTCTTTATAAATGGCTCCGGCTTTTCCTGCCAGCACCACGTTTCTGGGATTCCAGCTGATTTTGTAGTGCCATGGATTGTCATCACTTTCAGGTGCTACCAATCCTCCGCAATGACTTTTGAAAGAAGTGATTTTTCCGCCTTTGCTTTTTATTTCGTCCAGCAATTTCATAGCGCTCATATGATCGATTCCCGGATCCAATCCCATCTCACATAAAAATATTAGCCCTTTCTCTTTGGCTTTTTCATTCAATGACTTTATGGTATCATCAGCATAAGAAGCAGTCAAAAGCGACTTGCCGAATTCAATGCAATCATGGGCTATTAAGATATGAAGGGCAGGGGGCATCATGGAAATAACAATATCCGCTTCCTGAATCAACATTTTTCGACTGGCATTATCATTGATATCCAAAAGAGTATTTTTGGAACGAGGCCTGTTCTTTGTTTTTTGTTCAATTAATTCAGCATTGGCATCAGCCACCATGACTTCCCAATTGTTTTCTATTGATTCATTGATTAAAAAATCAATTAAAACACTGGCAGATTTACCAGCACCAAACAATAAAATTTTCTTCATTTTTAAATAAATTATGCCATAAAAGCATGAGTAAAAATCTATGCGCGGCAAGTTAGAATCTTAAGGCTATATGACCAAAGTTAAAATCAAAATAAACCTCTTTTTTTAAAGGAAATAGTTGTCCACAATCACTCATTTTTTGTGCAAAAACAAACTAAAAAGAGAAGATAATTCTCAAGGAAAAAAGGGGTAATTCAAGTATATTTGCTCACTATAAAAAATTATGGAAAATCAGGAAAATTTTGAGGGTTCAAACCCCAACAACAGAGGAAAAGTAATCCCAGTCAATATTGAAGAACAAATGAAGACATCCTATATTGATTACTCCATGAGTGTAATCGTAGGACGTGCTTTGCCCGATGTGAGAGACGGATTGAAACCAGTTCACAGAAGGGTGTTGTTTGGAATGAATGAGCTTGGCAATGCAAGTAACAAACCTTATAAAAAATCTGCCCGTATTGTGGGAGAGGTGATGGGTAAATACCATCCACATGGAGATGCTTCCATTTACGACACCATGGTTCGTATGGCTCAGGAATGGTCTATGCGTTATAAGATGATTGACGGACAAGGTAATTTCGGAAGCCAGGATGGAGATCCTCCGGCAGCTATGCGTTATACGGAGGTAAGAATGGAGAAATTTGCCGAAGCGATGATGGAGGATATCGACAAAGAAACCGTAGATTATCAATTTAATTTCGACGATTCCCTTCAAGAGCCAACGGTGTTGCCTACACGCATTCCTCAATTGTTGTTGAATGGCAGTAGTGGTATTGCCGTAGGGATGGCAACCAATATGATGCCGCACAATATCAATGAAGTGATTGATGGTTGTATTGCATATATCGATGACAACAATATTACACTCGATGATTTAATCAAACATGTGAAAGCGCCTGATTTTCCAACAGGTGGAATCATCTATGGTTATGAAGGAGTGAAGCAGGCTTTATTTACCGGAAGAGGCCGCGTTGTACTAAGAGGAAAAACGACTGTTGAAACTGATTCAAGGGGAAGAGAAAAAATCGTAATAACCGAAATTCCTTATCAGGTTAACAGAGACACACTTACACAAAAAATTGGAGAACTGATTAATGATAAAGTGATTGAAGGAATCAGTGATGTAAACAATGAAAGTAACAATAAAGAAGGCACCCGTATTGTAGTTGAATTGAAAAAAGATGCTGTCGCACAGGTTGTTATCAATCAATTGTATAAGTATTCGGAACTGCAAACATCATACGGTATCAATAATGTGGCGTTGGTAAAAGGTAGACCCAGACAATTGAATGTAAAAGAATTGATTTCCGAGTTTGTTGAATTCAGGCACGAAGTAGTGGTAAGACGCACCAAATATGAACTACGCAAGGCTGAAGAAAGAGCGCATATACTGGAGGGTTATATCATTGCACTGGACAATTTGGATGCAGTTATTAAATTAATCAGGGAAAGTTCTACACCAAACATCGCTCACGAGGGATTGAAATCTTCCTTCGGCATGACCGATATTCAGGCAAAAGCCGTGCTGGAACTTCGATTACAACGATTGACCGGCATGGAAATCGACAAAATCCGTGAAGAACATGCTGAAATCATGCGTTTAATAGAAAGATTGAAAGAGATTTTGGCCAACGAACACCTTCGTTTTGAAATTATCAAAAATGAATTAATTGAAGTTAAAGCGAAGTTTGGCGACGAACGCAAATCAGAAATCGTATATGCTGATGATGAGATTGATATGCTGGATCTGATTGAAGAAGAGGATGTGGTGGTTACCATTTCTCATTTGGGTTATATAAAGCGTACCTCAGCCAATGAATACCGTCAACAAAGAAGAGGCGGACGTGGAGCAAAAGGAAGCAGTACCCGTCAGGAAGATTTTATTGAACATCTGTTCGTTGCATCTACCCACCATACTTTGTTATTCTTCACAGAAAAAGGAAGATGTTTCTGGTTGAAAGTGTATCAAATTCCTGAAGGAGATAAAACCAGCAAGGGAAGGGCCATTCAAAATATGGTTCAAATTCCACCGGATGACAAAGTAAGAGCAATCATAGATGTGAAGAATTTTGAAGATGAAGAATATGTAAATAATCATTTTATAGTTCTTTGTACCAAAAATGGCATTATCAAAAAAACTGATCTGAAAGATTTCAGCAGACCCCGTCAAACAGGAATCAATGCCATCAATATTTTGGAAGGAGATCAGTTATTGGCTGCAGAATTAACAGATGGTAACTGTGAAATCATGATGGCTGTAAAGAGTGGCAGGGCTAATCGTTTCCATGAATCAAAGGTTAGAAGTACCGGTCGTGGAGGAATTGGAGTAAGTGGTATCGATGTAGATGAGTCTGATGATCAAGTAGTTGGAATGGTTTGTGTAAATAAAAATGATAAGTCTAAAACCATATTAGTA
Organism: Chitinophagaceae bacterium; assembly: GCA_947448685.1. Lineage (GTDB taxonomy): Bacteria > Bacteroidota > Bacteroidia > Chitinophagales > Chitinophagaceae > Ferruginibacter. The sequence continues at coordinate 8,065 of CANFOP010000069.1, forward strand.
GTAAGTGAAAAAGGTTATGGAAAACGCACATTGATGGATGATCCAGAAACCGGAGAAAACAATTACAGAATTACCAACCGCGGTGGCAAAGGAGTTAAAACCATCAACGTAACAGACAAAACAGGCAACTTGGTTGGTTTACTGGCAGTAACTGAAAAAGAAGATTTGATGATAACCTGCGTAAGTGGTGTCACCATCAGAATGCCTGTTGCCGGAATTAGCCAGCTTGGACGTGCCACTCAGGGAGTTAAATTGATTAAAGTTGATGAAGACGATCAAATTGCGGCTATAACTCAATTGGATGAAATGGAGGAAGATAATGATGTAGATACTCCATCAACAAATGAATCAGAAAACAACAATGAAGTAGATAACAATATCAATAATTCAGAAACAAATGAAGATGAATCTTCAACTACTGAGTAATATTGAATTGTATGGCAGAAAAACCTTCAAAAGAAAAATTAGCAGCTTGGTCATCAGATCCAAACAATTGGAAATGGGGATTATTTTACTACAATAAAGAAGATAACAGAATTTTGCCGCCAAAACAAAATCCAGCAATGGGTTGGACAGTGAATTTCGCTAATAAAAAATCTGTATTGGTTTTTCTTTTGTTCATGCTTATACCAACAAGCATTATTTTATTGTTGCTATTATTTAATAAATAGGGTGCTATTTATTCCAGCAAAATGAATCAACAAGGCTCACTATATAAAGTGAGCTTTTTTTTGTTTCAGTGAATCTTGGTAACAATAGATTTTCTGCAATAATCTATTTAACATAATATTAATTATAGGCTATTTATTAATATCGAAATTTAAAGCAAGGTCAATAGAATTCAATATTGACAAGCATTTGAAGGTATTTAATTAATTATATAGTATGACTGACTTTATTAAACTAATTTCGCAGCATGCAATCAATTTTAATGAATTCCGAAACTATCTTACACAATCTGAAAATAAAATCGCTGAACGATATGCAATTGGCGGCTCAAAAAGCCTTAACCGAACATTCAGAAATTTTACTTTTATCCAATACAGGTTCCGGAAAAACCCTGGCTTTTTTATTGCCTTTGATTCAGTCAATCAACCCGCAAAATCTAAACCAAACCCAGGCTTTGATTTTGGTACCGTCCAGAGAACTCGCTTTGCAAATTGAATCGGTACTCAAACAAATTCAGCCTGGGTGTAAAATAACCTGTTGCTATGGCGGCCATAAACGCGAAATTGAAGAAAATAATCTAATACAAGCACCCGCAATTATTATCGCAACTGCCGGCCGAATGGCTGACCATCTTAGACGCGGTAATATTAAAACCGATCATATATCTTTCCTGGTATTGGATGAATTTGATAAAATTCTGGAACTCGATTTTCAGGAAGAAATGGAATATATCTTTACGCAATTACCCGCCATCAAAATTAAAATGCTGACTTCCGCCACTCAAGCCATTGAAATTCCGGATTATGTCAACATGCAACAACCACATTTGCTTAATTTTTTAACGGAAGATGTAAAGGATTCAGTCAAACTCAGTGTTAAAAGAATTCGTTCGGAAGAGAATGATAAAATTGATACCTTGTTCATTCTTCTATGCACTTTGAAAGATACTTCCACCATTATTTTCTGCAACCATAGAGATGCTGTTGAACGTACGCATCAACTGCTTGCTGACAAAGGCATTTTAAGTGTTTTTTATCACGGTGGTATGGAACAGCAAGAACGCGAAACTGCTTTATGTAAATTTAAAAACGGTACTTCCAACATTCTGGTCACTACTGACCTAGCCAGCCGAGGTTTGGATATTGCCAATGTGAGAACAGTTGTTCATTATCATTTACCTCATACTGAAGATGCTTTC
>CANFOP010000070.1 GCA_947448685.1 Chitinophagaceae bacterium
AATCGAAGAAGTTATTTCACCCATTGCACTTCAATGATGTCACCTGCTACCACTAATGTACCCACCAAAGATGTAAATGTGACTTGACCTGCAATAGTAGTATAATCAATAGCTGGTGTTAACTTTGACCCGTTTCTGTATACCCATACTTTTGAAGCAGTAACAGGCATATTCGTTACTAAATAAGTTGTTTGTCCTGTCGTAGCTGTAAAATATTGATCACCACTTTGTAGAAGTGATTCTGGACCTACTATTTTTAGCGTACCATCAGTAGTAGTCACTACTAGGCTGTCGGTAGTAAGTGTGCCCGTTTGTAATCCTGTAATTTTCAGATTATTGGTTGGTGTAGTTCCAATTGTTGTTGTCTTGGTTAAAGAGCCCCCCAATTCCACTAAATTTCCAGTTTTGGTTAAACCATTGCCAAACGTTAAAGCATTGAATAGTGAAGAAGCTGAAATGAACTTTATTTGACCGGTCGAAGGATTTACAACCATTACACTGTCAGTTGTATTAGATCCCGATTGTAATCCGGTGATTTGTAAAAAATTAGCGGCAGATGTTGCAATGGTCGTAACTCGACTTAATGTACCACCAAGCTCAAGCGTTTGACCATTTTTAGTTAATCCATTGTTTGCAAATTTCGCAAAACTACTATCGCCAATTTGTTTTGGTGTTACATATAGAATGGTGCTGTCTGCTTTTGTAATAACGGCTGCAGTACTTGATATTACCCACTTGATTGTTCCTTTGTTGTCAATCACTTTGGTGGTGTCTTTTTGAGCTGAAGCTGAAAAACTAATGGCTGTTGTAATTAAAAAAAATAGATGTTTTTTCATTTTTTGTTTTTTTTTGTTTATAATAATTGAATGATTCTGATTTGGTCACCTTGCTTGCAGGGTATCTCTGATACGATAGAATTGTTGCCATTAATCGAAAAGGATATTAATACTCCATTTCTATAAAAGAATATTTTATTTACATCTGAAATGATAGAGGGTGTTGAGAAAATAGTTTTCCCATTGTAAGCCACTGTTTCGTTATAGTTTTGCACTCCATTTGTTAAACCTGAAACAGGTATGTATTTCACTCTCCCATCATTTGGGTTAGCAACTAGTATTTTATCCGTTTCTATACTGCCAGCCAATATGCTGTCTATAACTATTTGTCCCTTCACTTCTAAAGCCGCTTTAGGTAATGGGGTTCCAATACCTACCCATCCTTTTTCTGTAACCCTAAGTCTTTCCAAATTATTCGTCTTTACAACTAGTGCTGCATTATTTGTAGGGCCTATAAAGTTGCATGACGAAATGTTACTATTCCCTGTTAGGCTCCAAAAATCATTTGGACTGGAAGCTGAAGAAGGATCTTTTATTTCCGTATTTGTCTTTATCCAAGAGACTCCATCACAATAATATAAGCCAGGAGTGATTTCATTGTTGCTTGATATATTGTAAACGACCATACCTTTTGTAAAATATTTTAAAGGGGTAGGGCTTGAAAGTGATTTTAATGATACCCTTGGCAGAAGAAAACCTTTGTTGCTTGACTCTACTTCAATCATGGCATCAGGGTTTATTGATCTTGGATTCTCCCCAATTTTTATTTGAGAAAGAACATTATTGCTGAAAATAAAATTGATTAATATTAGCAAGGTTGATTTAGTTCTCAATATTTTTTTTGATATCATTTCTTTCAAATTTTAATTTTTGATGAATTGCTTGCAAGAAGTTATTTCTTCTCCATTAAATCCGATTATTCGAATGAAATATTTACCGTTATAAAGGTTGTTTACGTTTGATGTTAAAAGGTTACTCCCTTTAATTACTTGAATTGATGTTTTAGATACCACTTGGCCAACGCTATTCAATATTGTCAAAAAGGCTTTTCCGTCAAAAGAAGCATTAAACTGCAAGTTTATTTTTTGGTTGCCGGTAATTGGATTGGGATAAATCTGTAAACTATCATTTCTGTTTACTTTAAATTCATGAGTCGATGTAAAAGAATTGTATTCTGTGTAGAAAGGGTTATTTGATTCTAATTCATTGTTGGGAATAATTGGAGCATTTTTTACAAAAGATTTTTTTGTTATTTTTCCTATGGCAATTGCAGTTATTCCTTTGATCATGGTACCGCTTAACTTGCTGTTTATTTTATTGCTTTTGGCTGTTTGTTTTCCACTTAGGTCAATCCATGCTGAGCCATTCCATCCCACCAATCTTAATGCGGATTCATCTGCAAAACTGGTCATGTCGGGCATACTTACGGTAATTGTTAGTCCTTCGCCATTTCCTGTAGTGCCTATTCCGAGCGCATCATCGGCTCCAGTTTGCCAATCCCATTGTCCAATAGTACTTACAGATTCAATTTCTCCGGCTACAGTAAAAACTGAATGCTTCCCTGCACAAGGTCCTGTAGGATCAAGATTATTACTCGGGTTTCCTTCAATCCATGCTGTAGCATAAGCATCTGAAAATGCATTAGGGTTAGAAATTTCCAGTGTCCGAATTTCTTTGCCATTTCCAACAGGGAAAATGAAAGCAGTATTCCCATACTTTTTTACATAGCCATCTATGTTTGCCTGATCAGAATAGCCTGTAAAGTTTGCATTATCAACCAAACTAAAATAACCAGGATAACTGGATCGTTCAGTACACCAATATTTTGTAGTATTCATTGAAATATCTACAATTCCGAAATTTATCACCTCAGTAACTGATGCCACATGATTGTCCTGAGCATCTGATTGAAATAAGAAAGCGAAGTAAAAAATTATAAGGGATAAATATTTCATCTATAATTGTCAGTTCTTGAAATTAGAATGTGTTTCATTCTGCTTTCGAAACTACAATTACTCAACTCGAAATAAAATGATGATGTTCAGCAAATAAAATGATGTAAAATTATTTTCATCGATTGCAAAAAAAATCTAGTATTTAATGCGATTAAATTTAAAAAGAATTAATGTTGTTTTAAGTGTCTGAATCCTATTGATGGCGGATGTATGAATCTAATACCAATCCCCACAATTATTTACCTAATTCATGTTTCAATAATGTATGATTATTTAACCGATGAATTATTTTTCAGTTTTTATATAGATAATTAGCATTTTAATTGCGGAGAGAAAAAAAACATTGATATAATCAGATTTTTATTGTAGGAAAACTTCATTCAAAATGATATAAATCCCCATTATCAAAACAAACCAACCAAAGACTGATTTAAGCTTTTCTCCCGGAATTTTTTTTGATAATAATATTCCAATAAAAATTCCAGTAATTGAAAAAGAGGTAAATAGAATCAATAGATTCCAATCAATTGAAAAATTTGTTTTGAATGAACTTATAAAACCAATCATTGAATTCATGGTAATAATTATCAGAGAAGTCCCAATTGCTTTTTTCATTGGTAACTTGGTTACAAAAACTAAACTTGGGATAATTAAAAAACCTCCGCCAGCTCCTACAAATCCGGTAACTAACCCAACAATGATTGATTGAATTAATATTACACTGAAGTTTTGATTCAAATCAGATTGAATTACTTCTTTTTTGTTTCCGGATTTAATCATGCTTATGGAAGCGGCAACCATCACTGTTGCTAACATAATCATTAACGCAACAGATTTTGTAAGAATAATGGTATCAAATTCAAAAAAAATATCCGGTAATTTTGGTAAGAGTAAATTTCTTACAACATATACCACTAAGATGGAAGGAATGCTGAATATTATGGCTGTTTTGAAATCTATGTTTTTTTCTTTTGCACGCTTAATAAATCCAACAAATGAAGTAATCCCGACAATAAAAAGTGAGTAGGTGGTTGCGAGTATTGGATTGATACCCATGATGTAAACAAGAACAGGAATTGTAAGAATTGCGCCTCCACTGCCAATTAATCCTAATGTTATTCCTACCAATACAGCTAAAAAATATCCTATCAACTCCATGGTGTAAAGTTTGTAAAAAAAAGTAAGTTATTGAATTTTTATTTTAAGCATTAAACCAATTTTATTGTTGATACTACACGTGAAGAAACTATTCAACATTCAATTGTTTCTTTAAATTATCCATTCAATATTAAGTTTAAACTTAAGAAATGGTTTTCTAATATAAATCAAATTGTAAATATCGATGAATTAAATTTAACATTTGATTTTGTTTTTCATTGGGATCGCACATATTAAGAATCATATTTTTGATTCTTATTTATTTTTTAAAAATTGAAATTGATGAGAGCAATCAAAATTATTATTGCTGGTTTAATGTTACTTAGTTTTTTTTCTTGTAAAAAGAAGACCGTCAACATAAACAATCCAGTCCCATCGATTACTTCAATTTCTCCAAACTCTGCCACTGCAGGTGATCCTTCATTTATATTAACAGTAAATGGGAATAATTTTGTAAATGGATCAGTGATTAGGTGGAATAATATTGGCTTGATGACATCTTTTGTCAGCAATAATCGTATAACCGCAAACGTTAGTGATTCTTTTATTTCTCTTCCTGCTGTTGATACCATAACGATTTTTAATCCGGGCATTAATGCTAATCATACAGATGGAGGGGTATCTAATAAAATGCTTTTTGTTTGCAGTGCCGGTTCTTCCCAATCTAATCCTTCTCCAGTCGTTACATCATTATCCCCTGCAAGTATAACAGCAGGCAGCGCAGGTTTTACATTAACAGTTACAGGAAATAATTTCATCAATAGTTCAATTGTCAGATGGAATGGCAACAATCTTTCAACAACTTATGTTAATTCAAATCAGTTGACAACTACTGTCAGTGCTTCTTTGGTAGTTTCAGCAGGTAATGCAGCTGTCACAGTTTTTACGCCAACTCCAGGTGGAGGAATTTCTAATTCATTGAATTTTACTGTAAGTGCTGTTGGCAATAATCCTGTGCCAACCTTAACTTCAATTTCTCCTGCAAGTATAACAGCAGGTAGTGCAGGTTTTACATTGACTGCAACAGGTACAAATTTTATGAACGGTTCTGCCGTTAATTGGAATAATACAGCATTAACAACCACTTATGTAAGTGCAACTCAATTAACAGCAACTATCAGCACATCGTTGGTGGCTAATGCAGGTACAGCAAATGTTATTGTTGTAAATCCAATTCCGGGTGGGGGTACTACAATAGCGAAAACATTTACCATTAACAGTCAGGGCGCTGCCACCAAAAAGTTTTTGTTTGATGCAACTAAAGCTGAAACTGCCGGAAATGCAGATTGGGTTATTGATGAAGATAACAACACGCCTCAAAAGACTCCGACTCCCTTACAATCAACTGTTACCGGCACCACAGTTGAAACATATTGGACAGGAGCATTGTCTAGTTGGGGTATAGCATTGGCTAAACTGGGACATAAAGTTGAGACATTGCCATCAAGTGGTTCAATCACTTATGGTAACAGCAACAATGTGCAGGATCTTTCAAACTACGATGTATTTGTAGTGGATGAACCTAACACGCGTTTTACCACTGCCGAGAAGCAAGCCATTTTAAATTTCATTAATAATGGAGGAGGATTGTTTATGGTTTCAGATCATACACAATCCGACAGGAATAATGACGGGTATGATTCTCCTGATATTTGGAATGACTTGATGACTAATAATGGAATAGTCAATAATCCATTTGGGTTTTCAATTGATTTGACAAATATTTCGGGAACAAGCAGTAATGTACTTACTGGAAATTCGTCGAATGTTATATTGCATGGGTCACAGGGTAATGTAACACAACTTGATTTTAACAATGGTGCTACATTAACTATAAATTCTTCTGTTAACTCTTCTGTGAAAGGATTGGTATGGGAGTCTGGATATGCACAATCCACCACACATGTAATCAGCGCTTCATCAACATATGGAACAGGCAGAGTATTTGTTGTTGCTGACAGTTCCCCTTTGGATGATGGTACCGGAGGAACTGGCAATATATTGTATGTTGGTTGGCCTCTATATAGCCATACTCAATTATTTATGAATGCTTCACTATGGTTGGCAAAACTTCAATAGGTAATTTATACTGAAAGAAATCTAATCTTGCGTATCTTGAGCAATAATTCAAATGCTCTATAATAAAGTGTTTAATAAAGCAAAAAAAATCATTATCAGTGGTCCTTGCAGTGCAGAAACTGAAGAGCAATTAATGCATACAGTCAGTCAGATTGCTGCAACAGGAAAAGTGGATATGTTAAGGGCGGGTATCTGGAAGCCTCGTACCAAGCCTGGAATGTTTGAAGGCGTTGGTTCGGAAGGGCTTTTATGGTTGTCCAATGCAAAAAAACAAACAGGGTTACCCATTGCAGTAGAAGTTGCCACTTCAAAACATGTTGAAGAAGCAATGAAGCATGAAGTGGATATGGTTTGGATTGGAGCCAGAACAACAGCCAATCCATTTAGTGTTCAGGAAATAGCAGACTCTTTAAAGGGATTGAGTATACCTGTATTTGTAAAGAATCCAATTAACGCAGACCTTGAATTGTGGAGTGGAGCCTTGGAAAGAATTATTAAGTCCGGTGTAGAAAAGACAGGAATGATTCATCGGGGGTTTTCAAATTATGGCAACACTGAGTATCGCAATCCTCCCATGTGGCATCTCCCAATAGAAATGAAAAGAAGGTACCCTGAAATGTTGCTGATTTGTGATCCATCTCATATTTGCGGCAACAGGCAATCCCTTCGGTTGATTTCACAAAGAGCCATCGATCTGGATTTTGATGGTTTAATGATAGAGACGCATCATAATCCTGATCAGGCATGGAGCGATGCCAGGCAACAGATTACACCCTCTCTACTTGCAGAGTTGTTGAATGATTTAAAATGGAGAAATGAACATTCGGATAAGAAAGAATTTATTGATGCGCTTCAGCAATTGAGGGAGCAGATTGATATGATAGATGATGAACTGTTGTCATTGTTGTCTCATCGAATGAAGATTGCAGATAAAATTGGCGCATACAAAAAAGAAAATAACATTACCATACTTCAAAAAATAAGATGGAATGATATTTTCAAAAATGCATTGGATAGGAATATTGAGTTGGGATTGAGCGAAGAGTTCATGATGAAATATCTTGAAGCGATACATTTGGAAAGCATCAGTCACCAAAACAATGTCATGAATAATCAATAGCAAATGAAGAATTGCAAAGAATTTGTTTTCTCAGAAAAAAAAGTAACTGTTTATTTTGATTCTCTTTTTTTTGATTTGGAAAAAATAATCAAAAAGGGGGATGCAGTGCTGTTGATTGATGAGAATGTTTATTCGATTTACTCAACATTTTTCATTGGGTGGAAGACAATTGTCATCAATTCGGGAGAGAATTTTAAACAACAGTCAACCATAGATGAAGTAATTAGTAGCCTGATTAAAATCGGTGCTGATAAAACTACCAGTTTAATTGGGATTGGCGGAGGTGTAGTTACGGACATCGTCGGTTATGTAGGCTCTATTTATATGAGAGGAGTCAATACTGGCTTTGTTCCTACCACATTATTGGGAATGGTGGATGCATGCATAGGAGGAAAAAATGGAATTGATGTCGGCATATATAAAAATATGATTGGGACGATTAGGCAGCCTGCATTTATTTTGTATGATTATGGTTTTCTGGATTCCTTGCCTGAAATTGAATGGTCTAATGGATTTGCTGAAATTATCAAGCACGCATGTATCAAGGATCAGGAAATGTTTCAATATTTGGAATCATTATCTTTCAATTATTTCAGAGAAAATAAAATAGCATTACAAGCATTGATTGAAAGAAATGTAGTTTTAAAATCAAAGATTGTTCAATCGGACGAATTTGAAACAGGAGAGAGAAAATTGCTCAATTTTGGACACACAATCGGTCATTCGATTGAGCGTATGAATGAAATTTCTCATGGTCACGCAGTCAGCATTGGAATGGTTTGCGCAACAATTATTTCTGAACAATTGACAGGGTTGAAAAAAACAGAAAGATTGAGATTGGAAGACTTGTTAAAAAAATATTCACTTCCGGTTTGTTTTGATTTTGATAAAGAAAAAATCATTCAAAATATAAATTTTGATAAAAAGAAAAGTGGTGATGATATTTCATTTGTTTTGCTGAATAAGATTGGAAAAGGGCAAATTAATAAAATTGCTTTAAGTGAGTTGACACAATTGATTTTGCAATTATTTTAATCATCAAGCAATTATAATCAATGCAAAAGATAATTAAACCTGGTATTATAGAAGGAGTTGTTCAGGCACCGCCTTCCAAGAGTATCATGCAAAGACTTTGTGCAGCTGCATTATTGCATTATGGTAAAACAATAATTCATAATCCAGGAAACTGCGAAGATGATTGTACAGCAATAGAAATCATAAAAAGACTCGGAGCCAAAGTCAATCAGGATTCCAATGGTAAAATAATTATAAAGGGGAATCCTTTCTTAGAAATACAAGAACATATCTCGGATGATCCAATTTTATTGAATTGTAACGAAAGTGGTTTGTCAATGAGGATGTTTACGCCAATTGCTTCTTTGTCGTCAAAACACTTTGTCATGAACGGCACAGGAAGTTTATTACAAAGGCCAATTGGTTTTTTTGATGAAGTGTTGCCTCCAATGGGGGTAAAAGTAATTACAAACGAAGGTAAATTACCTGCTGACATTAATGGGCCGTTGATACCATCCGATATTTCGGTTGATGGATCAGTAAGTTCTCAGTTTCTGACCGGATTATTGTTTGCATTTTCACATAAAGCGACAAAGCAGGTATGCATTAACGTTAGTAATTTGAAAAGTACTCCCTATATTGACCTAACGTTGGAAATACTGCAAATCTTTGGTTGTAATGTGGTTAATGAAAACTACAAAAGATTCATCATACATCCTGTATTAAAAAAAGAATGTGAAATTGAATATTCGGTTGAAGGAGATTGGAGTGGTGCATCTTTTATGTTGGTGGCAGGTGCAATTGCAGGCAAGGTTGAATTGAAAGGGCTCTCCGTGTATTCCAAACAGGCAGACAAGGCAATAGTAACCGCATTAAGTTTGGCTGGCGCGCAAATGTCCGTATCTGAAGATTCAATTAATGTTGAAAAACCATTTGGTAACAGAAAATTAAAACCTTTTCAATTCAATGCAGGTGATTGCCCGGATTTATTTCCACCTTTGGCAGCACTTGCTGCTTGTTGTGATGGCATATCTATAATTGAAGGAGCAAGCAGGTTATTGTACAAAGAAAGCAATCGTGCAGTTTCTTTGCAGGAAACATTTGAAAAAATCGGAATTAAAATAATATTGCAAGATGATTATATGATAATATATGGAGGAGAAAAAATAACAGGTGGCGAGGTCCATTCATTTAAAGATCATCGTATTGCAATGGCCTGTTCATTATTGGGGTTAATTTCCATGGAACCTGTAATAATAAATGATGCAGAAGTTGTTGGTAAATCTTATCCGAATTTTTTTAATGATCTGGAAATGGTAAGAAAAAAATAAACTTAACTTGTAAACCAATCAAAATAAAATTGATGAATTCATTTGGTCGAAATTTCAGGGTTCATATTTTCGGGGAATCACATGGGAAAATTGTTGGTATAAACATAGATGGGTGCCCCCCAGGAATACCATTGAAGGTAGAAGAATTTTTACATGATCTCGATAGAAGAAGATCCGGAAATCAGGGAACAACTTCCAGAAAAGAAGAAGATATTCCATTGATTCAGACAGGTGTTTTCAATGATTTCACTACTGGTGCGCCTATTACTATTGTTTTTAACAATAAAGATGTTCAGAGTAATGATTACGAAGAGATAAAAAAAATCCCAAGACCCGGACATGCAGATTTTGTAGCATCGAAGAAATTTAATGGTTTCGAAGATTACAGGGGGGGAGGGCATTTCAGTGGCAGGTTGACTGTAT
>CANFOP010000071.1 GCA_947448685.1 Chitinophagaceae bacterium
AGCCGAAGTAGAAACAGGCTTAGAGGTTCCTTTGATGTTCAACTCACCTTCAATATTTGCCAAATACTTTCCTGGCTTTGTAAAATTGATTTTGTCAAGATTTTTAATATTTCCTTTAAAGGTTGCTTTAGGGAATTTTTCAGAATACATCCAATTTTCACCATTGAAATGGTCTTGCATCATTGGATTTGAAAAAGAGAAATTTTTAACGGATGCCTCAAAAGCTACTTCTCCATTTGTTAAGTTTAATGCTGCCACTACTGTTTTATTTACCGCCTTAGGTAAACTGTCCAATGATGTTGAGGCATCAAAATTAATAACTCCAGAAGTGGTAGTTTTTTTCTGTGAAAAAGAGATTAAACTCAAAAAAGAAACTGCTGTTAATAAAAGTGTTTTTTTCATTTTTTTAAATTTATTTTTTATTATTTGATAGAATACAACGTTTAAACGAAATAGAATAAGCACTTAAAATATCACTGAAAATAGCACCACTGCAAGATCCCTTCACAACAACAACATCTCCGGATTTGATGTCTTTTAACAACCCTTCTTCATTTTTTTGAATTGAAAAAATGATATAGGATCCTGATTGCTCATCGGACATTTTGATGTTTATACTGGAATCGCCACTTTCCATTTCAGAAACTTTTCCTGTAACCAGCAATATTTTTTCTGTATACTTTTTATTGGCAACACTATCATTTGTCTGAAATTCTTTAATTAAATCAACAGCGCTTATTTCATAATCCGCCTTTACATCATTCATATCATCAAATTTCATTGAAAAAAGGTAATAGGCTATTCCTACACCGATTAACAATAAAAATACAATGGCTATAAATAATTTTCTCCTCATATTACATTTTGAATTTTCTGGAATTATTTAATTATTTCTTTTACGAATATACGATGTTTAAACATTGAATTTAACTTTTCTTATCATTTTTTATGAAATGTTAAACAACTATAAACAATAATTTGTTTACAACTAGTATTGTATTGACTATCTTCGACAGTAAAATTGTTATTTTATCTTGCTAATTTAATTTATAATATATGAATAAAATATACATTGTACTTGTTTTACTTTTTTCCTTTTTGAATGCCAAGTCTCAAATAAGAGACAGCATCTTGCAATACCCTATCGTTGTAAAATTTAACAGCGAATGTTGTGGTGTACCAGATGGGACACCCTTAAGAAAGGGGGTATTAAAATTCAAGAAAAAACAACATTTGAAATTCATTGAATCATACAAAATTGGACCATTAGGTAGAGAAGGAGAATATATGGTTGCATTCACTTTGAAAGAAATGAATAAAAAGCAAAAAATGAATTTTATCAACTTGATTAAATCCATTACACTTACTATGAAGGATAGAGGATTTGCAGTTTATGAAGAAAATTACGCTGCAAAAACTTCATCCATGCCTTCAACTATCTCCATTGAAAAAGTAAATTTTTAAATAATAAATGAATGATTAAAAACCTGCTGAATAATAAACCTGCTAAAGTTTTCACTTTTATTGCAGCATTTTTTGTTGCCAATGCTTTGATTGCAGAATGCATAGGTGGGAAAATTTTTTCATTGGAGAAACTCTTTGGTATTCACCCGGTGAATTTTTCTTTGTTTGGAGAATCCAATCTTTCTTTTTCTCTCACATGTGGCGTTTTACTTTGGCCTATTGAATTCATCATGACAGACATTGTAAATGAATATTATGGTCCAAAAGCAGTTAGAAGGATATCTTATATCGCAGTTGGTCTGATATCGTATGCCTTTGCCATGTTTTATCTGGCTATCAACACAACCCCACCCGATTGGTGGATAACATCAGGAGAAAAAAATCACATTCCAAACATGCAGGATGCTTTTACTGGCGTATTTGGACAAGGAATGTGGATCATAATAGGAAGCTTGATGGCATTTTTAGTTAGTCAAATTATTGATGTCACCATCTTTCATAAAATAAAAAAAGTAACTGGAGAAAAATGGATTTGGCTAAGAGCAACAGGTTCTACTTTAATTTCACAATTGGTAGACAGTTTTATTGTCTTGTTTATTGCCTTTAAACTAGGGAATGACTGGTCATGGCAAAAAGTACTGGCCATCTGCCTGATGAATTATACATACAAATTCACGATGGCGATTGTGTTGACTCCACTGGTATATTTGATTGAAAAACAAATTGAAAAATATGTAGGAAAAGAAACTGCCTTTAGAATGAAGAAATCGGCCATGGGTCAAGATACAGATGATGGATTTATGAATATTCCCACTGCCGGATAAAATTAAAAATAATTACATTTCGCTTTTGATTTTACAATTTTCACTTTAACCAAAAGAAATAAACTAATTGCAATAAAAAAAATAACAGACTTGAAACAGACATCCAAGTCGGCAAAAGAATTTTCTTTTTTAAAAATTTACAAAATAGCATCCCGATTAAGAAAAATAAATTAAAAATAATCGAAGCGTACCCTAGAACTACGATCGAACTTTCTACCGGATGAAACTCAACAATATTAATGTTTTTGGGATGATCATTCCATTGAAAATATCTCAAAAAGACTGCTGTTACAAAACAGACATTACTTATAAAAACAAATTTCGAGAATACACGCATAACTAAAAGCAGAAAAATTTATTTGTTAATTCCAGGCAGCATGGGAACAAATGAAAAATCATCAAAAGCCTCTTCCAAGAGTGTGCCATCGGGATTCTTTGTAATTCTCAGCATTTTATGATGTACATCTTCCGCCAATGGAATCACCATAATACCTCCGGGTTTTAGTTGATTGATTAATTTAGGAGGAATAAAGGGCGCGCCACAAGTTATAATGATTTTATCAAAAGGACTATAGGTAGGTAACCCATCAAAACCATCACCATTAAAAAATTTGATTTTTGCTTCAGGATACTCTTTTTTAAGCATGAACTGCTTGGTCTTCATGTATAATTTTTTATGTCTCTCAACACTCAAAACCCTTGCTCCCATTGCTGCTAAAACAGTTCCCTGATACATGCTGCCGGTACCTATTTCCAGCACTTTATCATTAGGTTTTACTTTCAGCAATTGTGTTTGAAAAGCAACGGTGTAAGGCTGAGAAATGGTTTGGTTTTCATCTATTGAAAATGCCCTGTCTTCGTAAGCAATATCTTCCAATTCAGGCTCTAAAAAATAATGCCTGGGTACTTTGTTCATTGCATCCAAAACAGCTTCATCTGTAATGCCTTTTTCCCTTAAACTTTCAATCAGTTTTTTTCTCAGCCCTTTATGCCTGTATCCATCATCATATTGCCTTTTAACGTCTTCTTTTTGCCTCATAAATCTATTGCTGTACTATTTTATTAATTTAAACCCATTTCCTTTATAATCCTGCTTATTTTTTTATCCAATTGAAGTTCAGTTTCTTCAAATTTATCTCTTTCTATCAACTTTGTATTTACGCTGAAATAAAATTTAATTTTTGGTTCTGTACCGCTGGGCCTTGCAGAAATCACTGAATCGTCTTCGAGTACAAATTGAAGCACATTGCTTTTGGGTAAATCTATAATCCATTCAGTTCCATTTATCAAATTCTTACCAACTTGCAATTGAAAATCCTTTAATTCTTTTACACGAATTCCATCCAGTGTTTTATATGGATTGTTTCGAAACTGCTCCATCATAGCACTGATTTCTGCTGCTCCATTCATTCCTTTTTTTGTAATACTGACCAGACTTTCTTTATAGAATCCATATTGGATATACAAATCAATCAGCTTATCAAAAAGACTTCTTCCCTTGCTTTTTTCATAAGCAGCCATTTCGCATAATATGGCGCAAGCACTTACAGAATCTTTATCCCGAATTTCATTTCCAATCATCAGTCCAAAGCTCTCCTCCCCTCCAACAATATAATTTTCTTTTCCTTCTTTTAGTTTGATCAGTGAAGCAATCCATTTAAATCCCGTTAGAACATTATAACAAGCCACACCATTTTCTCTAGCAATTACATCAATCATATTGGTGGTGACAATTGTTTTAATCACCATATCGTTAGGCAAGGCAACCCCTTTTGCTTTTCTCGCTTCAATCATATAATTAAAAGCCAACAATGCAGTTTGGTTTCCATTCATCAATATCCATTCCCCTTTGTTATTTTTAACACCAATTCCAACCCGATCAGCATCAGGATCAGTACCCAATAAAATATCAGCGTCCAGTTCTTTTGCTTGTTTCAATCCCATACTCATTGTTTCTGTTTCCTCTGGATTTGGATAAATCACGGTGGGAAAATTACCATCTGGAACACTTTGTTCTTTTACAATATGTACATTGTCAAAACCGAGTTGTTTCAAAGCATCAGGTACCAGCATTATTCCTGAACCATGAATGGGTGTATATACAATTTTTAAATCGTGCTGTTCTTTACATTTTTCAGGATAAATACTCAGGCGTTGAACCATATCCAAATAAAGTTTATCCATCTCTTTTCCTATGATGGTAATATTTTTTTCTCCTCCACTCCATTTCACATCATCCACTGATTCAATTTTTTCCACTTCAGCAATAACGTTTTTATCATGAGGAGGAACCAATTGAGCACCATCATCCCAGTAAGCTTTATAACCGTTATATTCTTTCGGATTGTGACTGGCTGTACAAACTACTCCTCCTTTACATTTCAGATGACGAATGGTAAAACTCAATTCTGGTGTTGGGCGCAAACTTTCAAATAAAAAAACGTTTATTCCGTTTGCAGCAAAAACGTTAGCGGTTATTTCAGCAAATTCTCTGCTGTTGTTTCTGCAATCATGCCCAATGGCTACACTTATTTCGCCATCAAAAGATTTCTTCAGGTAATTGGCATATCCTTGAGTAGCCATTCCTACCGTATATTTATTCATTCTGTTGGTACCAATACCCATAATGCCCCTTAACCCACCAGTACCAAACTCAAGATTTTTATAAAATGCATCTGCCAATTCATCGGGATTATGTTGTTGCATTTCCCTGATGGAAGACTTAACACTTTCATCATAGTTTCCATTTAACCATTTATCAACTTTCCATTGAATGTTATTATCCATAACTTTTAATTTATTATCTCCAAAAATATATCATTCAGCACTTATCCCGTCATTTTATGTTTAAATTTGTTATTTAATATTTGAAGTCGATATCCCATTGAATAAAAGAGAGATAACCTTGAATAAAATAAATATATTATTCTTCCTGTTTCTGTTTATGTTCTTACATCAACATAATTGTATAGCCCAGGTAGATTCAGTATCGAACCAAAAAATATTTCATTCAACTTTTCAAAAAAATAAAAAAAAAATAAAAACCGTTGCAGCGATAAATATCGGACTATATACCGGTTCAATGGCAACCCTTTATCAGACATGGTATAAAAATTATCCTCAAAGCAGATTTCATACATTTAATGATAATGCTGAATGGCAGCAGATGGATAAAGCAGGACACCTGTTTAGTGCTTATACCATGAGTAAATATTCTTCTGAAATTTGGAATTACACAGGAATTGAAACAAAAAAAAGAATATGGATTGGCGGGCTAGCCGGCGTTACATACCAAACAGTGATTGAAGTATTGGATGGGTTCAGTTCCGAATGGGGCTGGAGTTGGGGTGACATTGGTGCAAACATTGTAGGCAGCACTTTTTTTATTTCTCAGGAACTCGCATGGAATCAACAAAAATTACACCTTAAAACATCTTTTCATAAAAAGAATTACCATGACCCTTCTTTAGTTGCCAGAAGCAATGATTTGTTTGGCAATTCACTTGCAGAAAGATCTTTAAAAGACTACAACGGCCAAACTTATTGGATCAGTGCTGATTTGAAATCTTTTTTTTCGAAGTCAAAAATCCCCTCATGGCTTCAGATATCACTAGGTATGGGAGCAGAGGGGATGTTTGGCGCCATGGATAATTTTTTAAAAGATAAATATGGAAATATTTCTTTTAACAGACCCGATATAAAACGTTACCGACAATGGTATCTCGCACCGGATGTGAACTTAACTAAAATCAAGACAAAACGTAGATCAATAAAAACTGCTTTATTCATTCTGAATTCGCTCAAATTTCCGGCACCTGCCATCGAATTTTCAAATTCTTCCTTACATTGGAAATGGATGTATTTTTAAAAAATAGCCTTTCTTTCTTTACCTTAGCAACGCTAAATGAATTTTTATGCAATATATACAACAGGTTGCTTTTCTGCTTTTATTAATATATGCTGTTTGGTTGTTTACCAAAAATGTAAACCAAATCAGAAAAAACATTTTGCTTGGAAGAGATGAAGACCTTTCTGACAACAAAAATATCAGATGGAAGAACCTTTTTTTGTTGGCACTGGGACAAAAAAAGATGTTTCGCAATCCATTGGTTGCGGTATTACATTTGATAATCTACGCAGGTTTCATCATTATCAATATCGAAGTACTGGAAATATTATTGGATGGAATTTTGGGTACACACAGAATTTTCATGAAGCCGATGGGCTCCTTTTATTTTTTCCTGATTGATTCATTTGAGATACTTGCATTTTCAGTCATAATTGTTTGTGTGATTTTTTTAATCAGAAGAAATATCATCAAACTAAAAAGATTTACTGCCAAAGACCTAACAGGATGGCCTAAAAAAGATGCAAATCTGATTTTGATTACTGAAATCATACTAATGGGATTATTTCTCAAAATGAATGCGGCTGATGCGGTGCTTTCCAATAATCCAAATGAACATTTTATCATTTCGGGTTTCATCGCTCCTGTTTATCAACAAATGTTTTCTCATGTACAAATTGAATTGATTGAAAGGACTTGCTGGTGGTTGCATATCATTGGAATTTTTGCTTTTCTTAATTACTTGCCTTACAGCAAACATCTTCATATTTTGTTGGCATTTCCAAACGCCTTCTATTCAAGGCTTAACCCAATGGGTGAAATGCAAAATATGGAAAATGTGCAAAATGAAGTTAAATATATGATGCAACCGGAACTGGCTCCTACCGGTGACGCACAACCGATGAAGTTCGGTGCACAGGATGTTATGGACTTGAGTTGGAAAAGTTTAATGGATGCTTATAGTTGTACAGAGTGTGGCAGATGCTCTGATGCTTGCCCGGCCAATCAAACAGGGAAATTATTAAGCCCTCGTAAAATAATGATGGATACCAGGGATCGATTAGAAGAAGTGGGAAGGAATATCAAAAAAAATGGATCATTTGTTGATGATGGCAAAAAATTATTGAATGACTATATCACTGTAGAAGAACTTCGCGCCTGTACTACTTGCAACGCCTGTGTTCAGGAATGTCCGGTTAGTATCAGACCTTTGGATATTATCATGGAATTACGCAGAAGCCTTATCATGGAAGAAAGCAATGCTCCTCAAGAATGGAATGCCATGTTCAGCAATGTCGAAAATAATTTCGCTCCCTGGAAATTAAGTCCGGATGAAAGAGACAAATGGACTTCGGAAATGTAAAAATCAGTAATTCAATCAGTAGGTTACTTGTTGGGATGTATCATTTTATTGATAGCATCTTTGTTACGAATTAGTTTTACAAACTGTATCAAAGCGGTTATCGCAAAAACAGCCCCTACAAACCAATTAATATAACCTTCTCCATTCGCTATTCTGCTGATCAACCATTTTCCTCCAAAAATAAACACGGCATTACCACACAATGTTCCTATTCCAATTCCTATAATATACCCATTATAATGGGTATTGACAGGCAATAAAATATTTTTAGAAAACAACATGGCACTCCAGCCAAACCAAAATGGAATTTGTACAGGGTTGATGGCGCACATCATCATTCCTAGCACGAAACGATTCATGTGGTTGTTTAAAAGTATGCTTTTTGAATGTCCGTCGTCTTTTAAAGCAGCAGCAAAACTTCCAACTGCCAGGGCGATAATGATTCCCAACGTAATCCACTCCATGAAACGCATCATTTTTGCCTGTTTTCTTACCCAATCAATTCCTACAAGAGATATGCGGACATAAAGCATTTCCACCAATAAAGAACCAAAAGAGAAATACATGGCATACCTAACACTTTCCTGAATACCAATTTGCATGGCGGCAACATTCAACGTTCCTAAAGGAAGCGACCCCAGAAAACTGATTAAAAAACCCCAAAAAAGTACCTGAAGAATTTTAGGCATGAATCAAAGATAATGATTAAGGGCTGTTTTATCCAAGAGCGCTGTCAGCGTTGCGCATCACAGCGTACAGTTCCTTAGTTTTCTTTAAAAATCGGTATCCCTTCATAAAAGGCCATGGCTTTATGCCCTGTGCGGAATTATACGAACTTATTTCATATAGATCTTTCCAATGTTTCAAAATTTCTCTGTAGGCTTTTAACAAAGTGTAACCAGTATCGTAAAAATGATTAGGCTCCGCACCGCAACCATTGTACTCCAAAATAGTATAATTCTTACCCGCTTTCAGATCTTCAATCGAATTGCACATGATATCATACCTTCCATAAAAAAAGTCATTCAATTGATGACTCAACTGATCGAATAAATCGACAAGATTTTCATCTATATGATTTTTCAAATCAATGAAATGAGCACCACGATTATGATTGGCTGCATAACTCAGCATATACTTTTCATTTTCAGGAATAATGGAATTCCAAGCTGAAGCATGTTTTACATAAAGTTCCTGCACTCTTTTAGATGCCTTGGGATGATCAGATATAAGTTCGCAAAGCGTTGACTTGCCATCACCTTTGACCTGCAAAGGAATCTTGTGTAAGAAACCGGTTACTTTTCCTTTAGTTGCATGGGGATGTCGAATATAAAAAACACTCACTTCCATTGGATAGGTAACCATTTCCTGAACTATGTATTCAATGGGAGAAACAAAATGATATTTTTCCAATTGTGATACATCATCCATTTTACGAAACAAAATTCCCTGCCCCCCTACTTCGGGCTTTACTATAAAAGGAAATTGAATTCCTGCTGCTTGTATTTTATTCAATACTTCCTTAAAATGCTCTGAAGGTAAAACATTAAGGGTCTTGGGATATAGGGATAATGGAAGCAAATCATACATTTCCCTTTTAGGTTCACCTTCCATTCCACCAAATGTGATTTTAGGATTACTGGGAGTAAAAAACCAGACTGATCTGGATTTTAGAATATAATAAATCCAAATAGGTACCAAGGGTGCATAAATCAACTCGAAAGGCCACGTTTCCCAATTGGTTATTTTATATAATATTCTTTTCATTTTTTTGATGCGATTGATCTGTTGCTCGACCATTATAATTATGCTACTTTCAAGATTAAAAAGTATAACTCAGTTTTAAAACTTCAATTAGTAGTATCAAGCAATCAATTTTTCCAAAATTAAATGCATTAACACAAACATCAATGATAAATTATTATTTACTTTGTTGTCTCAAAGATTAGTTATGATACATGTACCAACAATGGCCGAATTTATTGCAAGCGGGGAAAAGCCTGAAGTATTGTTTTGGGTGGGTTGTGCAGGCAGTTTCGATCAGAGAGCGCAAAAAATAACCAAAGCATTTGTCACCATTTTAGATAAAATAGGAATCAAATATGCTATTTTGGGTAAAGAGGAAATGTGTACCGGAGACCCTGCCAGAAGAGCTGGGAATGAATTTATGTTTCAATTGATGGCTTATC
>CANFOP010000072.1 GCA_947448685.1 Chitinophagaceae bacterium
ATCTTCATATTCTTCAAATTTCAATACATCGGCTGACTTCAAGGTTTTATACAATAGATTGGCTGTATCGGCATTTTTATCCAAAGCGACTTTGAATCGCTGTTTACCACCACCGTTCCCAATAAAACCGAATACTAAAATAAATACAAAGGGGAAAATAAAACTGAATATCATGGCAGAAGGACTTCTTGTTATGGAACGAAGACTTCCCTTTGTAATTGACCACATTGCTTTAAACTGACTGTAACTCATTTAACAATATTTAATATCCGTTAAAATTAAAATGGGGGTTTATTGAGTTCAAACATTTACTTGACCTTAATAGTTTGTAAAACTAATTTAAAAATATTAAAGTATTGTTTACAAAAAGAACAATGATGGTGTATTTTTATGAAATAATCATATACTCTATTATTCAAAAAGTTGAAAATACAATTGAATGAACACAACTTATTTGCTCCTTGGAAGTAATATTGGGGATTCAAAAACAAATCTGATTCAAGCAGCGCATTTCATTGCAACAGAAATTGGAGAAATCGAAAAGTCTTCTTCAATTTATTCAACAAAAGCATGGGGAAATACAGATCAAGCAGATTTTTTGAACCAAATTTTAATAGTCAATACGAAAGTGGATGCCTTTGATATGATGGATAGAATTTTGGGTATTGAAAAGAAAATGGGTAGAATAAGGTCTGTAAAAAATGCCCCCAGGGTGATAGATATTGATATATTATTTTATAATAACGAAATAATCAATACCAAAGATCTGATTATTCCTCACCCGCTTATGCAAGAAAGAAAATTTGTCCTGATTCCTTTGAATGAGGTTTCGCCTCATTTTATCCACCCTGTTTTGAATAAAAATACAGGCCAAATCCTTTCTTCCTGCAAAGATGAACTCACTGTGAATAAAATTTGACCTCAGTTTATTGTGATAAACTTAATTTGCACCTCCAATGAAATACAGTTTTGTTACGATAGAGGGTAATATTGGTGCTGGAAAAACCACCCTTGCCAATATATTAAGCAAAAAATTAAATGCCAGACTTATTCTAGAAGAATTTGCCGACAACCCTTTTTTGCCTAAATTCTATGAAAAGCCCGAACAATATGCCTTTCCCTTAGAGTTATTTTTCATGGCTGAAAGATATAAACAATTGAAAGACATGTTGCAAATGAAAGACATGTTTCAAAATACCACCGTTTCAGATTATCTGTTTACAAAATGTTTATTGTTTGCAAAAGTCACTTTGCCTGAGGAAGAATACAAACTATATCAGAAGTTGTTCGACATCATCAATCCACAAATTCTTCAACCGGAAATTCTCATTTATTTACATAGCCCTGTTGACAAGTTACAGGATAACATTAAAAAGAGAAACAGGACTTACGAACAATCTATCCCCAACGACTATTTGCTCTCTTTGCAGGAAACGTATACCCAATATATCAAACAGCATAATTTAAAAACATTGTTTGTTGATGCTTCCAATGCAGATTTCTTACACAATGAAGCCCATGTCGATATCATTTTAAATGCGTTGAATCAGGAATATACACAAGGGTTGCATCACATAATATTACCTTAATCAAAATCTAATTTTTGAGTACTACTTCAAATAAGAATCCCTACGAAGCCTTTAAAATAAAAGAGTTCAGATTTTTTATTTTAGGTCGCTTCATTTTTATCATGGGACTTAGAATGTCCGGAACAGTTGTGGGTTGGTGGATTTATAATCTTACCAATAGTCCACTGGCTTTAGGACTGGTTGGATTATCGGAAGTGATACCGGCACTTTCACTTGCATTGTATGCAGGACATTATATAGACAGAAATGAAAACAGAAGGCTGTTGTTGAAATGTGTCTTGATTTATATTGTCTGCATTTTATTTTTTCTATTTTTATCGGACAACAGGCTTGCCGGCTCAATTAAACCCTGGACAATAGCATCACTCATTTTTTTCATCATTGCAATAACCGGAGCCATCAGGGCATTTTCTGGCCCTACCTTTTCATCTATGATTGCTAAAATTGTTCCAAAAAACATACTGCCTTCTGCCGCAGCCATCAGTTCCGCATCATGGCTGATTGCTTCCATCATTGGGCATGCAATGGGAGGTTTTTTAATAGCATTGATTGACATTCATTATACTTTTTTGGCTATACTTTTTATGCTGCTGACAGGTTATTTTCTATTATCAAAACTTTCATTTAAAACAGTATCAGAAAACAATACAACTGCATCTACCTGGCAAAGTGTAAAGGAAGGAATACAATATGTTTACAAAACAAAAGAAATATTAGGCGCATTGTCTTTGGATTTGTTTGCCATACTTTTTGGAGGTGCTGCCGCTTTGATTCCGGTTTTTGCAAGAGATATATTACATACCGGACCTGTTGGATTTGGCTGGCTGAACTCAGCCACTGATATAGGTTCCATCATAAGCGTCACTGCACTTACCATTGTGCCTTTAAGAAAAAAACAAGGAAAGATTTTATTGTATGCAGTTGCGGGATTTGGTTGCTTCATTATACTGTTTGCCCTGTCAAAATTTTTCTGGTTATCATTTACAGCATTATTATTCAGCGGCATACTCGATGGCATAAGTATGATTGTAAGAGGAACCATACTTCAATTAAAATCGCCTGACAATCTAAGAGGAAGGGTGATGTCAGTAAACAGCATGTTTATCAATTCATCCAATGAACTGGGTCAATTTGAAAGTGGTATTGCGGCTAAATTGCTGGGCATCATACCTTCGGTTGTTTTTGGTGGCTGTATGACAATTGCCGTAGTAATTACCACCTGGTTCAAAGCACCCTCACTCAGAAAAATGGAATATTAAATATTCTGTTGAAAAGTGTAGATGATGTTTTATTAATTATTTCACCAAAACTCCATCCATCTGACACATAGAATAAATTAAATCCAATTTAGCATATTGGGTTTTGACTAAAATATCATTAAACTTCAGTTGTGCATTCAGATAACTCATTTCACGGGAATTAATCATAAACAAAGAACTTTCACCTGATTCAAACAACTTTTTTTCGGAAGTCCATAATTCCCTGTAATCACCAACGGTGTTGAAATAAAGATTACACTGACTTTTGTAGTTAATCCATTCAATTTGTTTTCTTTTGATTTTATTAATTAATGCCGTTCTTTTTTGAATTGCCTCGAATTGAAGATTATCAATTTTCAATTGTACCATTTTCAATTCGGCTCTTTCCTTTCGCAAGAATAAAGGAAATGCAGCAGATAATCCCCATTTATAATTATTAAAACTTCCGTAAATGCCATTGAAATCTTTATAGAGTGGACTATAATTTACATGTAACTTCGGCTTAAGTTTATCCTGCTTTAACTTCTTGTCAATATCAAACTGATTTAATTTGAATTGATACGTTTTCAATTCAGGATGTGAATCAATTTTGGAAATAAAATCAACAACATTATTGTCATAGTCTTCATTCTGAATACTTCTTGATACATCTGAGAATTCAGGCTTGGTTTTATCATTCAATTCCACAGGAATATTATTGTCCATCCACAGAAAGTTAGACATTAAAAGTGATTTTGTTTGATATTCATACATTGCCTGTTGAACACTTAGCATCCTCTCTTGTAATTGAATATGTGATTCTACAGTATCAATAAATGGACGATCTCCCAATTCGGCTGTTCTTTTAACAGCAATAAATCTTTGTTCTGCAATATCCTTTGCATTTTGAAGAACAATCAAGTTTGAAAAAGACAATTGCCAGTCCCAATAAGCTTTTCCGGCATTATACAATAATTCATTGACCAGAATTATTTTTTCAACATTGGACATTTGCTGAAAAACAATTGCTTTTTTCAATGTTGCCCTTCTGTCGTCAATGATCAGGCCTTGTAATAAAGGAACAGAAATTTGGGAATAAATCAATCCTTTAACCGGTATTGTTTGCTGTGGATTTAGATAGTCTCCCGTATTCTTTTCAATCCCTAATTTAAAATCCAAACCATACCAGGTAGGAATTTGGAATCCACCATTACTTATTTCATAATAATTCTTTGAATTATAGAATTTACTATCGAACCCATAAAATAATTTGGGATCGAACTCTCCTCTTGCGAATAAGTTATTTGCCTTTGCATTATCAACTATCAATTCGGCTTGTTTTATAACAGGATGATATTGCCTGACTATTTGTAAAAAAGAAGAAAAACTCAAATTTGTTGCGCTATCTTTTTGTGCAAAAACCACATTAGAACTGAGTGATAAAAATATAAAAAGCAGGCAGCTATTTTTTAGTTTCATTTTTGACAGAATTTTCTTTGTAATAATCTGGAGGAAATCCATTTATCTTTCTCCAAAGTTCATACCATATTGGCACTTCCTTTAACAATGTTATTGTATTGGCACCAGCCCCCATTTTAATTTGATCGGGCCAATCAGACGAATTAGATTCTTTTGATAACAATACTCTGTATTTACCATTTGGACTAATGAAGTTGTCTATTGCAACAATTTCTCCTCCATAGGTACCATAGGATATTCCTGGCCAACCGGAAAAAATAATAGATGGCCAGCCGTCAAATTGAATTTGAACATGTTGTTTTTTTTGAAGAAGCGGAATATCTATAGGATCAACATACATTTCCACAGCCAGTTGAAAATTTGCCGGCATAATACTAATGATTTCTGTACCTTCTTTAATAACCTCTCCAATTCCTGATTGAATGGCCTTGGTGATAACACCATCCTGAGGTGCCAGCACATAATACATTCCGGATCTGATATTGTAGTTTACAACCTGATTTTGAAGTTTTGAAACTGTAGCTTCAGCATCATACATATTGGAAAGTGACGCATATTTTTCAGATTCGGATTTTGCGATCTTATCATTGAAATCAGCATTGATGGCATTCAATTCGATTTTCGCATTCAGCACTTCATTCTTGCTCGTAATTAATTTATTTTGTTGTGCGATTACTTTGGCTTTGGTCTCTTGCACCTTTAATCTTCTTGATTCAAGATCAGTTAATGATTTCAGTCCATCATTATACAATTGTTGCATACGATCAAACTGATCTTTTGCGATTTTATAATTTATTTCTGCAGCAGTCAATTCAATGCTGTCACTCTGCACTTTCAAATTGGCTTGTATGATTTTGTTTTGAGTTTGCTCCAGTTTTAATTTTCTCGAGCTGATTAATGCGTCTATTTGATTGTCTCCGGCATTTACTTTGCTCATGTAGGACTTTACGGTAAGTTCTTTGGCTTTCAATTGATTTTCGGTATTCAAAACCAAATTCGGATCCAGATATTCTTCTTTGATTTCACTTAAAAACAAGATGGTGTCTCCCTTTTTAACCAACTGTCCCTCTTGAACAAACCATTTTTCAATCTTTCCTGAAATTGTTGAATGAATTGTTTGAGGTCTTTGATTGGGCAATAATGCGGTTACTTTTCCGTAAGAACGAATATTCTGTGTCCAGGGCAACATAAGAATGAAAAAAATAATGACACCAAAAAAATAAAGAAATCTAATCAGCCTTTTGTTTCTTATCCTGGATTTCAAAATTTGAAAAGATGACAAATGATTAAAATCATTGTGATCAATTATTTTATTTTCTGTAATATTCAACATTGCAATAAGATTTATTCATTAAACTATTTTACCATTTTCCAGATAGATGACTTCATCGCAGTTCTGCTTCAGGTATTGGTCATAAGAAATACAAATGAATGTCCATCCATTACTCTTGTCAGTCAGCGTATCCACTATTTTTTTTCTGTCAACTTCCTCAATAAAATCCAATTGATTTTCCAGTAACAATAACTTTGGTCTGTTGACTATGCTCCTGGCTAAAAGAATTTTCTGCATGATACTTTTAGGCAATTTTTTTCCTGATATGTCTAATACAGTATCCAGACCTTTTGGAAGAGATTTTATAAAATCAGTCAAACATGTTTTTTCAACTGCCCACATTACATCTTCAGTATGAATGAAACTTCGTCCCAATGTGATATTGTCAAAAACAGACCCTTCAAAAATAGTCTCTTCCTGTAGGCCATTGCCAATGACCTTATATAAATCGGCAATGTTATAATTCCCAACCGGAAGTCCATTGATACAAATGCTACCCTTTTGAGGTTGATAAAGGCCGCTGATGAGATGAATCAACGTGGATCTCCCAGAGCCGTTATTTCCAGTTATGCAATAATTCCTATTGGAAACAAACTTATAACTAACCTCATCCAAAACAGATTTGTTACTGCCGGGGTAAGTAAATGAAACTGCATTAATCTCAACTTCCAATGGATTTTTTATTTCATTAGACATTGATTTTGATTGGTGGTGTTCATCAATTTCCAAATCAACTACCTGTCCTATTTTTTCCAAAGAAGTAAGTGTATCAAATACATTTTCGAGATTCAAAATCAATTTCTCAGAAGAATCAATTATTAAAAGAATAATGATTTCTGCAGCAACAAACTGACCAATATTCATTTGTTGCCTCAATACAAGCAAGCCACCAATTACCAATAATACAATCGTAATCAGGATTTTAAATATCAACAACAAAAAATACTGACTTTTTAATACACTAAAATGTTTTTCTCTTGATGTTAAGTACCCGGATACACATTGATCGGTTTTTAATTCCGGTAATTGAGTAATACCAGCCAATTTGAACGAATCCTTTGATCTGGCAAGCTCTTCCAGCCAAGAAACAACTTTGTATTTGTATTTTGATTCCTCCAGACTTGTTTCCAATCCTTTTTTAGATGTGAATTTTATAATGCTATATACAGCTACTATCAACAATATGCTGAATACAATGAAAAAAGAATGATAAAAAGATAGTAATACCAGCCCAAATACTATTTGCAAAATACCACTCGAAAAATCAATCATGATTTTGGCTAGATTTTTTTGCAGTGTGATGATGTCAAAAAACCTATTGACCAATTCAGGTGCGAAATGCTTATTGATTTCTTCAAATTTAATTTTGGGTATTCTGTAAGTGAATTCAAATGCCGCACGTGTAAAAATATTTTGCTGAATATTTTCCATAATTCTGATTTGCATAACCTGTAAATATCCTCCTATGCCAATTCCTAGAGCAACTATACTAACCAATACCATCCAGGAAACAGAAACCCTTCCAGCCTGAATCAAATTAATAATGGACTGTATGCCCAATGGCAATGACAACGCAATGATGCCTTTGAAAACAGCAAATGTATAGACCTGATAAATTTCTTTCTTATCGGGTTTAATTAATAACCAGAATCGTTGATATGGAGTTTTCATCATTTTTAATTTGTATCCTTAATTATTGAAATAAAAACATTTTAATACATTCAATTTTACCAATTAATTATATTCTCTGAAGCGTAATTTAATTAATTAGATTTAACTGATTGCAATGCCAGATTTGTATAAAACCTGCATATATAATCATTGCTTTTCTGAACATTGGTTAAACTAGGGAGATTGTCTGCAAAAAAAACCTGCAAATGTGCTCCTTCAATGATGGTTGATAAGAGCATGTTAGGAAACTTATATCCCGGATTTATCTCCTTGATGATTATCGCTAATCTTGAAACAAATTTTTTATAACTTTGATAAGATCCCAATTTATTTGCTTTATTTACATCCTTAGTCAGGTACGATTTGGAAGACTCCGAAATCACGATTCTGATTAACTTATCAATCGAAATTCCATCAATAGACATTTTATTGTTTTTATAGTTGGTAATCAGTTCAACTGCCTTTTGAAGTTTTAATTCAGATGAAGACATATTGGCAATTCCAAAAACCAACTGATATTCCATCCATCCCCAATACCAGGAAACCAGGTACAACAACAACTGATTTTTATTTTTGAAATATCTGTAAATAGATGCCTCTGGGGAATCGATCACTATACCCAATTTTTTGAAGGTAAATTTTTCAAATCCCATTTCGTCTATCAAATCAACTGCATGAGAAATAATATTACTACCCAGCTTACTCGATGTGGGGTCAATCAGATACAGATTTTTATTTACAGTTATCTTAATATTGGACAAAAGCTGCTCCATAATATAATTTTATGCAAATATAATAGTATTACTATTAATTACGCATAAAAATACATTACCTAACACTTATTAAGACAAAACTTATTTAAAAATTGAGAAAGTTCACTTGACTTTCACAAGTAAATTTTCCAGTACATAATACACGATGGGACAAAAACTGGAATTCTTTATAGTCAAAGCAGGTCTTTTTAATAAAACATCTTCATCTGTGTAAGGAAATCGCTTGCAATCTGATGGTCTTACTTCATAAATAGAGCAGTAGTTATCGTTACCTAAAAATGGACATGGTTTGGTTTGCAATACATAATCCCCATCTTCATCCAATGCCAGAAATTTTTCTATTAAAACACCCTCTTTCAAAGACAAATGTTTGGAAATCCTTTTAATATCGGGAGTTTTGAATCTGGGAGAATAATTTTTACAACACGCAGCACAATCCAGGCAGTTGGTTTTTTGTATAGCTTCTTCATGGATTTCCTCCAATACTTTCAACACATTATTTTTATTTGATTTTGCTAAAAACTGCTTGTATTGTTTTTGATGCTCAGCAGATTTTTTAGACCAATTATGAAGAATATCTTTATTCATTTTCAGGATAATATCAATGGTTATACAAGTTACTTTTCCACATGTTCACTACATTTATTATTTAAGTCTCAAATATAGTTTGGTTAGTTTAATTTTGCAGCCATAACTACGCTTTTAAATCTAATTTGAATATTATGAATCTTTTCAATGAACAACAAAACGAATTTATTGGCAGACATATTGGACCCAACGAAAATGAAGTGAAGCAAATGCTTGAAAAAATAGGCTGTTCAAATATGGAGGAATTGATTGAAAAAACCCTTCCTTCAGCCATTCGTTTGCAAAGCCCTATGCCATGTGGTGCTCCTATGAGCGAATTTGAATACCTTTCTGAATTAAAAAAAACAGCCTCTCTGAACAAGGTTTACCGGAACTATATCGGAAGAGGATATTATAACACAATCACACCTAGTGTAATTCTTAGAAATGTTTTTGAAAATCCAGGATGGTATACGCAATACACTCCTTATCAGGCGGAGATTGCACAAGGGAGGTTGGAGAACTTGCTGAATTTCCAAACCATGGTAAGCGATTTGACTGGGCTACCTATCGCTAATGCAAGCCTTCTTGATGAAGGAACTGCAGCTGCAGAGGCTATGACAATGTTATTTAACCATAAAAACAAAGACTCAGAGCATATTGTCGCTTCCAAATTCTTTGTTGATACAAATGTTTTTGATCAAACAAAAGATTTATTGATTACCAGAGCCAAGCCCATTCAAATAGAACTGGAGTTCGGAGATTTCAAATCAGCGGATATTGATGACCGTTACTTTGGCGCGTTGGTTCAATATCCCAATCAGAATGGATCGATAGAGGACTATCGTACATTTATTGAATCTGTTCACGCAGCAAATGCACATGTAGTAATGGCCACCGACTTATTGGCACTTACCATATTAACTAATCCCGGTGAACTAGGCGCAGATATAGCAATAGGCAATTCTCAGCGATTTGGCATTCCTATGGGATTCGGA
>CANFOP010000073.1 GCA_947448685.1 Chitinophagaceae bacterium
CTCATCAGGATATAGCAGAATTGATGAAAGATAAAAAATTTGGAACTGTTGGAGCGGTCGCTTGTGATAAATTTGGAAATATTGCAGCCGCTACCAGCACAGGTGGAATGACCAATAAAAAATATGGTAGAATTGGCGATAGTCCTATAATAGGAGCAGGAACTTATGCTAACAATAAAACATGCGCAATCAGTTGTACGGGACACGGAGAACCTTTCATTCGTGCTGTAGCAGCATATGATGTGAGTGCATTGATGGAATATAAAGGACTTACGCTTCAAGAGGCCATGAATCAGGTTGTTCATCACAAACTGATGGATTTACATGGTGAAGGTGGTATGATTGGTGTGGATACGGATGGCAATACGGCCATGGTATTCAACAGTGCAGGAATGTACAGGGCCATGAGAAATAGTTATGGAGATCATTACGTAGGGATTTACAAAGAACAATGATATTTTTTCTAATACAGTTTAGTTTTATAAAATGAAAAAGTTTGCGGTTCTGGTGGCAGGTGGAAATGGTACACGAATGAAAAGTGCAGTGCCAAAGCAGTTTTTATCCATACAGGATAAGCCTGTTCTCTATTATACAATTGCATCTTTTTTAAATGCATTTGATGATTTTGAAATTATTCTGGTGCTTCCTGTTAATCATATTGAAACTGGAAAAGAAATTATTTTAAAATATTTTCCTCATCAATCCAATATCAATATTACATCAGGGGGTGAAACAAGATTTCACTCTGTCCAGAATGGATTGAAATTGGTGAATGAAAACAGCATGGTATTCGTTCATGATGCTGTCAGATGTCTTGTTACGCCGAATTTGATAAGAAATTGTTTTGATGCAGCTCTTAAATATGGAAATGCTATCCCATTTGTTTTTTCAAAAGATAGCGTAAGAGTAGTAAAAAACAACAAAAGTGAAGTTCTAGATAGAAATGAAATTGCGTTGATTCAAACACCTCAGGTTTTTTTAAGCGATGTCTTACTCTCTGCTTTTAAAACTCAGTACAAAGATTCATTTACCGATGAAGCCAGCGTAGTTGAATCAGTTGGAGCAAATCTGAAATTAATAACAGGAGAGGATACCAACATAAAAATAACCAATCCGATTGATTTGATTATTGCTGATAAAATATTGATGGAAAGAAATACTTAAGTCAGATCATTTTTTGAATATTTTTATCCATGTTGGAAGACGGTTCCATTTTATAAAAGGGTATTGCTGATTCTCTGTAGAAAAATTTTCATAGAAATAAGCAATACCCGGCATATCAGAACCTTCAAAATCCAATATCAATTTGTCAGTACAATATTCTTTGATAATATTATTATAAAGAAAATAATTTGCCAATTGCTTTTTTCCCTCAGGGAATATGCAAGATGCTATATTATAAATCCTTTTTTCATCTTTAAGCATCAAAACAGCGGCCAACAACTCATTTGTATTTTTATTGATTATTTTCCTTACGACAACTCTATTCAAACTGTCATAATGAGAACAAAGTTTTTCAAAGTTTAGCATATCAGTCTTACTGATATTTTTTATCTTGTTTGTATAAAGCTCTTTATAAATGTTGATCACTTCTTTGTAGTCAGCAGATATGACATAACTCAGGTTGAATTTTTCCAGTCTTTTTAATCTCTTTTTGATGTATTGACTGAAATTATTGAATATTGCTTCATAAGAATTATCCAATCGGAAGATGAAGTTGTTCCTGAGTTCTTGCTGTTGATTTGTTGAGATGTTTTGATGATTTAAAGTGAATGCTGCATATCTGAACTGAGACGCGGCCAATTCGATAAAATGATGAATTATACTATCATTAAGTTCTTTAGTTGAAAATATTCCATTTTGCTGAATAAAAGCCGGTTGATATAGATACCGTATCCGCCATTTTTTTCTCCATGTAATCGGCATGACTGCTTCATAATCATTCATAATAATACCATCCCAATTCGTAGTCATATGGTCTAAGTATGCAGACTCACCGTAAATCATTCCATTGGCTGATTTTTTTATACAATCATCCCATTTGGATTTGTCAATTTCATTATATCGTAAGTATGTTAAATGCAAAATTAGAAGGGAGATTGTGGAAATAATTTTTTAAGGGTGATGCTTTGTAAATCGATGCTATAAGAGATTGTTTTTAAAAATCTTTTTTGACTTATGGTAGATTGAAAATATTCTTTGAATGATTTACTGTATATCACAGGAAAATAAATGTTTATGATATTTTTCATAAACGATAATTGAAAACCTCCATCATACAAGATGTTCTCAGAACTGAGATTGTTTTTCCATGTATCTGAATTCATGCCTATGTCTGCAAATATTCTGATTGGTAACTTTATCGGCAGCACAGCAAGAGGGTTGTACTGATCAGGAATCGAAGTGCACACATTGATTGCTGTAACCCAATTATCGCTTTTGCCAACTTTATTGCTAAGCAAATCCGTCTTTACTTTGAATCCCCCGTCTTTGATCATGATTTGTTGACTCGAAAATCCATCTGTTTGATTTCTTCCGTAAAAATAATTGCTGTATGTATAGTCTTCATATCCATTTGCACCACTCATATTCAAATGATACCTCTCTGTTTGATATTGGTTAAGAAATGTATTTTTTACAGTGTAGATAAATTTCCCTGCAAATAATCTGCATGAAAGCCCTCCACCTTCAGCATAATTAAAATAATAATTACCGGTAAAACCCAGCCGAAGGAATTGTTCTGATTGTTCAACAGAAAATAATGCATCATATGGATAAAGTGCTCTTTCATTTTTTGCCATATATTGAAGCTGGTTTACATAACTGCTGATTACAGGAAAACTAATGATATCATTCTGATTATATGAATCGCTTGAAAAATTAATTGATTTTTCTTTGATAAAAAAAGATTTCCATTGTAAGCGCTTGGTTATTGAACTTGTTGGATTTTTTTTCGCAAAAGTATATTGGAGACTCGGTACTATTTTATTAAAGTATAGTACATTTTTATGCATAGAAGAATCGATATAGAAATCATTTGAAAATGTTGAGCCTGATAAACTAAATGTTATACGTTGGTCTTTTTTTCCAGGATATATGCTATAAGAAATTCTTGTTAAGCCCTTTATATCACCATTATTTGAAGAGAAAAGGGGAGCAGCGATAAATTGAAATCTCGAAAAGGGCAATGTGTAATTATGTATCAATGCCCCAATCATCATTTTGTCGTATTTATTAAATCCGATCGCAGGAGAAAAGAACAGGTAATGATATTTTTCTGTTGATTTAAAATTAATGAATGCACTTAGTTTTATTCTTTTTTTTTCATCATTAATCAAGTTTCCTTTTTGATGCAATAATGAAAAAATGTCGGAAAGATTCCTGTTACTTATTCTTTCTGTTGTCAATCTGAAATCTTCAGGGTAAGGGTGTTTGAATTTCCATTCTTCATAATACCCATGCATGACAGAATCTAAAAGGTTTCTGCCTAATTTATTTTCAAGCAAACTTAACCATTTTCCTGCTTTGCTGTAGGCTATCAATGCATAATTGGTTTCTGTGAAATCACGTGCATTTGTTTCAATGGGCTGGTCTTTTCGTGTTAGGTAAAGTGTTTTTAATAGCAGACTTTCAAAATCATCTGCCAATCTTCTTTCCAGGAATGATTCGTTTAATTTTATTTTTACTGATTTTTCCTGCTCCCATTTTTTATATCGTTTATCATAGTAGGTATTGATGCCTTCATCCATCCAGGGATGCTCCCTCTCATTGCTTCCTAAAATTCCGTAAAACCAATTATGTCCTACTTCATGATTAATTATTTCATCTAAACTACCAGCGTTATTTGATTTTTCAATTAAGGTGATGGTTGGATATTCCATTCCTCCGATATCACTTTGGGGACTTTCTACGACAGTAACGATATTGTAAGGATATTCTCCTAACCATTCATTTTTGGATTTAATTGCATTCTTTATATAATTACAAGATGATCTCCATACATTTTTTTTGTCTGCGTAATGATAGGCAAAAACATCAATCGTTCTGTTTTGAAGTTTTAGGGTATCATGTTCAACAATATAATTTTTGTCTGCAAACCATGCAAAGTCATGAATCTTGTCTTGAAAAAAATGAAGTGTTTTGTAATTGTTTTCTTCTTTGGTATTTTTAAGAAGTCCGGTGGCTGCTACTTTGTAAGAAGAGGGAACAGTAATGCTTACAGTGAAAGTTCCATATTCACTGTAAAATTCTCCCTGATGTAAATAAGGCATTTCATGCCATCCGTATTTATCATATACTGCTGGTTTGGGATACCATTGGGTTATTTGAAAAGAACTGTCAACATAACCACCCCTTGAAAAATTATAAGGAAGTTTTTCATGAAAAGGTGTTTCAATAGTAACAGAATCTCCGGGAAGCAATGGATAGGGTAGAATCAATTTGATAATATCTTCATACAAAGAGTGTGCTTCGGTATTGGCATTTGTATGGTTCACTTTAAAATCGATATTGCTGATAAAACCTTTTTTCATTTCCTTTGAAAAATAAAAATCAGTCAATCTGTTTTCCAGCATTTGTTCAGAAAATGCGGTCCTGTCGTTTTTGTAGGCATTTGGCCAAAGGTGAAACCAAATAAAGTGCAATGTATCGGGTGAATTGTTTTTATATTGGATAGAAATGTTGCCGTCCAGATTTTTTAAAGAATCATTGAGACTTACTTCAATAGTATAGTCAACTGATTGTTGCCAGTATTTGTTGTTCTGAGCAAATGCACTAAGAATCAAGAAAAATGAAATCAATATTAGATAGTATTTCTTCAAAGGAGTTTGTTTTTTGGAATTACAAATGTCTATATAAAGATTTATTTGCCTGAGCCTGAAAAAATTATTTTTATCGTGTATATCATTATTTTGAAATCAAGTGCCAGTGCGACATTTTCCACATACAGTAAATCAAATGGCATTCTTGCAATCATTTCCTGAATGGATGACGCATAGCCGAATTTCACCATGCCCCACCCGGTGATACCCGGTTTTACTTTTAACAGGTATTTATATTCGGGATGAGTCTCCACAATTTTGTCAATATAATATTTCCTTTCCGGTCTTGGGCCAACAATGCTCATTTCGCCAATCAATACATTCCATAATTGAGGTAATTCATCCAGGCGCCACTTTCGCATAGTTTTCCCCCATTTGGTAATTCTTGCGTCGTTGTGGCTGCTTAATTGAGGCCCATTGATTTCAGCATTCATAAACATCGATCTGAATTTATACATAGTGAACACTTTTCCTTTTAGCCCAATTCTTTTTTGTGAAAAAAAAATGGAGCCCTTTGATGATAAGGCAACGCGAATAGTTGTATAAATGAATAACGGAGATAATAAAAAAGCCGCAAGTATCGAAATGACAATATCTGTAAGCCTTTTGAAGTTTTGTTGCCAGTAAGGAAGCATACCTGAATGAATGTCAATCAATGGAACACCCAATACATTGTTGGTTTGAAGAGCCCCGCTGATGATATCAACAGTATCCGGATTGATTTTAATGTTCACATCTTTGTCACTCAGTATCTGTAATAACTTTGTAATCAGTGCTCGTTCGTTTTTTTCAACAGTAATAATAACTTCTTCTATTTTTTCCTCTTCAATAACCTCAGATATATTCGAATCGTTTGAATAGTTTTTAACGGAGTCAGAAAGTTTGAAATTGATATCATTGTCTAGATTGATAAATACGGTAATTAAAAATCCTGAATGTTCTTTCGATGCAATGAAATCTTCATAAAATATTTTTGCATTTTGTCCTGTTCCAATAATCAATGATTTAAAAAAAACACTTTTGTTTTTCAATTGATTTTTTGCATAAGAAAGAAAAATAACTCTGGATGTTAACGTCAAAATAATATTTGGAAACAAAAGACTGTAAAATTCAAGATAATAAAATTGATTGTTGGTTTGAGGATTTTTTAAGATAAATAAAAACAACAACACCAAACAGCCAATCAAAACAACGATGATTGAACGGATTGTTTCAGATAATCTCGATTTTTGATAAGGTGAATTATAAGCTCCGCTTAAAAAGTGCATACAAAGCCAACCCAGTGTATAAAAAAGGAATCCAGAATAAAATCCGGCAGGTAAATTGATATTGTATTGATAAATAAGCGTTCTTAAGTAATAAAAAGCGAACCATGTCAATAAGCAGATGATAATGTCAGAGAAAACATACCAGCGAATATTGATTCTTGGTTGATTCATTTTATTGATAGGTAAATGGTAACGATAATTTTTTTTTAGAGTTGTCTGTCATTTATTTTTTCCAGAATCTGATGGGCCACTTCCATTGCCCTGAATCCGTCAATGATGGTTACAGGAGTTTCAGTGTTTTGAATAATGGCATTTTTAAATGCTTCCAGTTCCATTTTTATCGCGTTGGTTTGTTCTATGGGTGGATTGGAAATTCCAATTGTTTTTTTACCATTATTGGTTTCTATATCAAATGAGAAATCATTCTTGTTGTCATTTTGATTGAGTCGTATGATTTCCGTTTTTTTATCCAGAAAATCAATACCTATGTAAGCATCTTTTTGGAACAGCCTGATTTTTCTCATTTTTTTCAATGATATTCTGCTGCTCGTAAGATTGGCTACACATCCGTTGTCAAATTCGATTCGCACGTTGGCAATATCCGGAGTGTCGCTCATGACTGCAACACCATTTGCAGATATATAACTCACGTTACTTTTCACAAGATTGAGTATAATATCAATATCATGAATCATCAAGTCCAGAATAACGCTTACATCTGTACCTCTGGGATTAAATTCTGCAATTCTGTGAACCTCAATAAACATTGGATTTAAATCGTATCCTTTCAAAGCCAGGTATGCGGGATTGAATCTTTCAACATGGCCTACCTGAAATTTCAGGTTTGATTCTTTTGCAAGTTTTACCAATTCACGTGCCTCATCCATTGAGTTGGCAAGAGGTTTCTCTACAAAAACATGTTTCCCTTTTTTTAAAGCCATTTCACACAGACTGAAATGATGAATGGTTGGAGCAATGATATCTACAGCATCTACAGCATCCATTAATGATTCAGGATCAGTAAATCTTATGATTTTGTATTTATCAATGATGTCTTTCGCATTCTCATCATTAGGGTCGAAGAAGCCAATTATTTCAACGTTGTTGATTTCTTTCCAATTGTTTAAATGAAATTTCCCCAAATGTCCAGCACCGAAGATTCCTATTTTTAGCATTATGTTTGTAACTCTTTAATTTATTCAACGATAGATTCATTCGCATTTGTTTCTTCCCAGAACCCCATGTTACCAAATTTTTCAACTCTTGTGTCAATTCTTTGTTGAGCTGGAATTTTTTCCAATTGTTCAATCATGCTGACAAGATAGTTTTTCAGATTGGCTGCTGCTCCATCATAATCCCAATGGGCTCCTCCCAGTGGTTCGGGAATAACGTCATCTACCAATCCGAATTTAAGCATATCGGTGCCGGTTAAACGTAGTTGTTCTGCAGCGATTTCTTTTTTGTCCCAACTGCGCCATAAAATACTGCTGCAACTTTCGGGTGAGATTACAGTGTACCAGGTGTTTTCGAGCATCACTACTTTATCGCCAACGCCTATACCCAATGCGCCGCCGCTGGCACCTTCTCCTATGATAACACAAATCACAGGAACTTTAAGGCCAATCATTTCATAAATATTTCTAGCGATGGCTTCTCCCTGTCCGCGTTCTTCTGCTTCCAAACCCGGATAAGCGCCTGGAGTATCTATAAGGGTAATGATTGGTTTATTGAATTTTTCTGCCAGTTTCATCAATCTCAACGCTTTTCTGTATCCTTCCGGATTGGCCATACCAAAGTTTCTCATTTGTCTGGTTTTGGTATTAATTCCTTTTTGTTGGCCTATTATCATGACGGTTTTTTCTCCCAGCTGAGCAAATCCGCCTACCATTGCTTTATCATCTTTTACATTTCGATCACCATGCAACTCAATAAAGTTGGTGCACATTTTCTCAATGTATTTTAAAGTATAAGGTCTGTCCGGATGACGACTCAATTGTACCCTGTGCCAGGGTGTTAGATTATCAGTAAGGTTCTTTTTTGCTTCAATTATTTTTTGTTCCAGAGATACAATTATGGAACTCATATCTGTTTTGGATTTTTCCTCATTTGATTTTAACTGTTCTATCTGATCATACAAATCTTTGATAGGTTTTTCAAAATCTAGAAACTGGCGGTTTTTAAGTTCTGGCATATAAGGTAATTAATTAATAAAAAGTAATATACATTGCTTCTGCAAAGGTAAAATTTGTTTAGAGAGTTTTTTTATAAAAGTTTTGTTTATAAAAATTAAATTTACTTATCTTTGCCGTCCTTAAAACGTAGGTTTTAGGAAAAGAGTAGGATCGGTAGTTCAGTTGGTTAGAATGCTGCCCTGTCACGGCAGAGGTCGCGGGTTCGAGTCCCGTCCGGTCCGCAACTGAAACAATTAACCCCTCACAATTTTTTTTGTGAGGGGTTTTTCTTTTGCAGCGATTCTTTAATCCTGCAAATGGTTATAGAATGGTCCAGGTTTTTTCCCCGGATAAAATTTTATCTAAAGAAGGTTTGCCTTTCAACGCAATTTGGGATTCTATTTGTTCTTGCATTTCCACTTCATAGGTTGGTCTGTCTTCGGAATAAATCACACCAAAAGGCCTGGGCATCATAATTCCGTCAAATGAAGTATCAGAGAAACTTGCCAATATTTGAGCCTTTATTTTATCATGTTCATCATGTATCCACAAATCATTCAATGATGCATCTTTTCCAATCTCTACTATCATAGGTTTTAACCCATCCAGTTTGATGCCTTTTTGGTCCTGATTACCAAAAATAATTGGTTTATCGTGTTCAAGAAATATGGCCTGGTCTTTTTTGGATTCTTTTTCACTGAAAGAAAAGAAGGCACCTTCATTGAAAACTGTACAGTTCTGATAAATTTCCAGAAATGAAGTGCCTTTGTGTTCGTTGGCTCTTTTTAGCATGGCTTGCATATGCTTGGGGTCTCTGTCCATAGAACGTGCAATGAAACTTCCTTTAGCTCCCAAAGCAAGCGATGCTGAATTAAAAGGTTCTTCCAATGAACCATATGGTGTAGATTTGGCCACTTTTCCCTTTTCAGATGTTGGTGAGTATTGTCCTTTTGTAAGTCCGTAAATCTGATTATTGAAAACCAGATAATTTATGTCGAAGTTTCTTCTCAAAGCATGAATGAAATGATTTCCTCCTATTGAAAAAGCATCTCCATCACCTGAAACCACCCAAACACTCAAATCTGGATTTTGGGCTTTCACACCCGCTGCAATTACTGCAGGACGCCCATGAATACTATGCATTCCGTATGTATCCATATAATAACTAAAACGCGCAGCACATCCAATTCCTGAAATGAAAACAATATTTTCTTTTGGAATACCAAAATCAGGAAAGACGGTATGAACTTGTTTTAATATGGAATAATCACCACACCCTGGGCACCATTTTACTTCTTGATTTGAAGCAAAGTCTTTGGCAGTAAGTTTAGGTGTTA
>CANFOP010000074.1 GCA_947448685.1 Chitinophagaceae bacterium
CATCCATCCATGTCCATTGTCTCTCATCACTGTTGATGATCATCGGAAAAAAATTATGCCCCACTTCATGAATAACAACGCCAAGCATACCATTTTTTGTTCCTTCGCTGTACGTTCCGTCTTTTTCACATCGGCCGTAATTGAAACAAATCATCGGGTATTCCATACCGTTAGCAGCTTCAATGCTTTGTGCAACAGGATATGGATAAGGAATGGTGAATTTTGAATAGGATTTGATAGTATGGGCAATCACTTTAGTGCTGTATTTGCTGTAAAGATTATAGGCTTCTTTTCCATAGGCACTCATACACATCACTTTCTTTCCTTCAATGAAAACCGGCATAGCATCCCACACAAACTTCCTGCTGCTTCCCCACGCAAAGTCACGCACATTTTCAGCCTTAAATACCCATGTTTTCTTTTCTTTAGATTTTTGTTTTTCCCGGGCAGTTGCTTCCGCTAAGGTTACGATTTGAGCCGGTGTTTTGGCGTTTTGAGCTGTATTCCATCTGTTGAATTGAGATGGTGAAAGTACTTGCTGGTAATTTTGACATTGGCCGGTTGCCATCACCACATGATCAGCGGGAACAGTCATCGAAACCTGATAGTTTCCAAATATCAAAGCAAATTCACCCGAACCTACAAATTGATGGTTTTGCCATCCTTGAAAGTCGCTGTAAACACAGAGTCTTGGAAACCATTGTGTCATGGTAAAAATATCGTTACCGTCTTCTGAAAAATATTCATAACCACCTCTGCCACCATATTTAGTTCTTTCAATGATATTGTAGTTCCACTCAATGATAAACATGCATTTACTTCCCGGTTTTAAAGTAGCAGGAAGTTCAATCCTCATCATTGTTTTATTGATTGTGTACTTTAAAGCAGTACCCGTCATTGTTGTCACTTTCACAATATTGTCACCATAGTCTTTGTCCATTTCTCCTTTCATTCTGGAAATATCTTGTTCCGTCAATTGCTGAGGCATTCCATTGCTATTTTCATAGCCTGAATTGTTTTTTGCGCTATGCTGATTTTCATCCAATTGAATCCACAGGTAATTCAAAGCATCCGGGGAGTTATTGAAATAGGTCAATGTTTCTTTTCCTCTCAATATTCGATTAGGTTCATCTAATTCACAAACAATATTATAGTCACATCTTTGTTGCCAGTATTTTGAGCCTGGTGCTCCGCTGGCGGTTCTGTATTCATTTGGAGAAGGTAATATGGTGCCTAATTGCTCAAAACGGTTACCATGGTTGCTGCCAGGGTTGTTTCTGATGTCCTGGGCATTGGTATTGATAAACAAAACAAAACAGACAAATGAAAATAATATTTTCTTCATAGTTATAAAATAAGGTTGTAAATGTATGTAAAACCCTTCATTTTTGATTAAAAAGGCCATCTTTGAATGCACATTAAAATGGCGGATACTCCACTGAATAAGGATATGACTATTTTCCACCATTTCTGTTTCATGCCGATTATATCAGTTAATACCAAACCGGTGAATAATAAAAATAATACAACGGACAATTGACCTGCTTCAATACCAATGTTGAAACTGAAAAGAGGGATAGTTATGGTCTGTTTAGAAGCAAGCATGAATCGAATACTGCTGGCAAAACCCAACCCGTGAATCAGTCCAAAAGCAACCGCCAGAAGGTAATTGAATCTGATATTTTTATTTAGATCTTCTTTCTGAAAAATGTTGAACATCGCAGTCAAAAGAATGGTAAATGGAATAAGAAATTCAGTAATTTGATAGTTGAAACGAATGATGTTCATTGAACTTAAAGCAAGTGTGAGTGAATGCCCAATGGTAAATGCTGTTACTAGCACAATTACTTTCTTCCATTGTTTAAAATGATACAAAGAAGTAAGTGCTGCTATAAAAAGCAAATGATCAAATGCATCCAAACTGATGATGTGATTCCAGCCCAATTGAAAATAAAAAGTAAAATCGCTCATTTGTGTATAGTCCTTGAATATGAAGATGTATTTTTGCTTCATAAATATCAGCATCAATTTTATAATTAACAAAATCATTTAAATGGATTCTTTCGTTAATAGATATTTCTTACCGGTTTTAATATTCATTGTTTTTTTTAGCGGAACGAATCATCCGATTTATGTCAGCGTTACTGAGATTGAGCATAACTCAAAAGAGAATACGTTGGAGGTCAGTTGCAGAATTTTTACTAATGATTTTGAAACGATTTTAAGAAAATCAAGTTCTACTAAAATAGATTTGATAAAGACATCTGATAAAAAATCAATGGATCAACTTGTAGAAAAGTATATTTTAAATCACCTGAAAATAAACATTGACGGCATGTATAAACAAATGCATTTCATAGGATACGAACAAGCAGAAGAGGCTATTGAAAGTTATTTTCAGGTTGATGATGTAAAATCGTTTAAAAAAATAACTGTTCAGGATAATATTTTGTATGAATATAAGACAGAACAAATCAGCATCATACATACAATTCTTAACAATCAAAGAAAAAGTATCAAATTAAACAATCCGGAAGATAAGGCTGTTTTTGAATTTTAATTTTCAGAAAGTTCCTCTTGTAATTCATTTGAAATATTTACAAGAATCTTATCAATTCTTTGTCCGTCCATATCGATTATTTCAAAATTAAAATCCTTCCATTCGAATTTTTCTCCTGTCACAGGGATATGTTCCAATTGATGTAATACAAATCCTGCAAGAGTATCAAACTCATGTTCCACTTCATTCATCCAGTCTGCTTTGTCGAAATAACTTAGAAAATCATAGAAATGAATGAATGCGTCAACTAAAAAACTCCCCTCTTCTCTTTTAATGATTTCATATTCTTCCTGACCGGCATGTGGCACATCGCCTACGATAGCTTCCATGATATCATTTAAAGTGATCATTCCCTCTAATGTACCGTATTCATTCACTATAAAGCAAGTATGTATTTTGGACGATTTTATTTTTTCAAGTAATTGGTATGCTTTATTATTTTCAGGAACAAATAATGCAGGTTTATAAATACTTTCCAACTTTACATCATCTTGCGCTTTCAACAAATCTTTTACATAAACCAAGCCTTTTATTTCATCAATGGATTTGTCGCAAACCGGGTAGGTGCTGAAAATAATTTCATTTAGTTTTGTTTTAACCTCTCTGACCGTATCATTGATGTCTAACCATATAATATCTGTTCTGTGAGTCATCAAAGAGGTGATATTTCTGTCGCCTAAATGAAAAACTCTTTCAATGATTTCTTTTTCATCTTCATCAATGGAACCATGTTCACTACCTTCGGAAATCATTGCTTTGATTTCTTCTTCGGTTACGGCATTGTCTGTTGGTTTTTTGATGTTGAAAAATCTGAAAATCATGTTTGTGATGCCAGATAACAACCATACAAAAGGGTAAACCATGGATGAGATAATATTCATGGGCCCCGCTACAATTCTGGCAATTTTTTCAGCACGTATGAGTCCTAGTTTTTTAGGCATTAATTCGCCAAAAATGATGGAAAGAAAAGTTACAATAATAACAACAATGGAAGTGGAGATTGTATCTGCATATGGTTGAAGAATGGCGATATTATCAATATATGGTTTCAATTCTTTTCCAAATTTCTCACCTGAGTAAACACCCGTCAATATTGCAATTAAAGTCATGCCAATTTGAGCTGTGCTTAAAAATCTTTCAGGATTGTCAATCAGTAAAAGTGCTGCTTTTGCTTTTTCATCTCCTTTATTGGCAAGGCTTTCCATGCGGGTTCTTCTTGCACTAATAAGAGCAATTTCACTCATTACAAAGAGTGCGTTTGTGAATATTAACAACAATAAAATAAATATTTCCATAAATCAGACCTGTTGAAATTTAATATTGAAAAAATGAGCAAATGCATATCCGCAAAAGAATCCTATGATTCCTCCACAGATAATATCAGCAGGGTAGTGAACCCCAACATACACTTGAGCATAG
The DNA here is from genome assembly GCA_947448685.1 of Chitinophagaceae bacterium. Classification (GTDB taxonomy): domain Bacteria; phylum Bacteroidota; class Bacteroidia; order Chitinophagales; family Chitinophagaceae; genus Ferruginibacter. Next base: position 3,980 of record CANFOP010000074.1, read on the forward strand.
CAAATCGAAAATGCCCAGCAATAAAAGAGTAATCCCCATTTATTGAAATAGTTTTTTAGAGTGTGATAGAAAAATGCTGCCATGGCAAAATGATTGGTAGCATGTGAAGAGGTGAAACTGGAACTTTGTGGTTTATAACTTAATAAAAATCGTATTTTATCATCCAATGCAGGGTCATTGCAAGGTCTTAATCTGAAGAAATGTTCTTTTATAATATCACTGCTTAAAAAATCAGTAAATACAGGTAACATTCCAAAAAACAACACCCACCACCATTTACCGGCCTTCATATTCATTAAAACGAAAATCAATAAAAATAAATAGAGGGGAATCCACAACTGGGGACTTCTGATTAATGGCAAAAAAGTGTCAAATGCTTCATTGTGCCAATGACCATTAATCAATTCAAAAAGATTTTTATCAATATTATCTATCGAAACCATACAAATTATACTGTAAGATATGTTAAAATTATTTTTATTGCTGATAAAATACCAATTGATTTTTCGGTAATCACCCCTTCTGCCAGCAGTTTTGGCCTGATGTTAAATATTTTATGCATTCCATTATTCGGAATAACCTACAATCAATCAATCAATTTATTTAATTTTGCTTACGAAATCATAAAAAGAAAAACAAGATGCCCAGAACCATTAGATGGATACTTAATATTTTATTCATTTTCTTGCTTTTCATGACCCTCTACAGATTTGGTTTTTTCTTTTTTTACAGAGACGTTAACCGTCCATTCAGCGGAGCCGCTTTTTTATTGGGATTAAGATATGATGCAAGATCGGTTTCAATACTGGGACTACTGATGATCATTTTTTCATTTTATACAAAATTCAATCCGATCGAAAACAACAAAGCTGTCAAATGGTGGACACTTATACTTTCCTTTGTTTTTTTTACCGCTTTTATTTTTTATGTAACAGACTTCTATTATTACGATTATTTAAAACAAAGACTGAATGCTTCTGTATTAAATTTTTTAGCTGATGCAAATATTTCCGGAGGAATGGTTTGGCAAACTTATCCGGTAATAAAAATATTTATTTTGCTTTTATTGTTGTTGGGTTTATTTTTTGTAATCAACAAAAAACTGCTTCATGTAATAAATCAAAAAGTATCGAATTCAGCAAATGGAAAAAAAAGAAGAATATATTATTTGATATTTATTATTCTGTTATCCGGCTTCACTTTTGGAAAACTAGATCAATATCCATTAAGATGGAGTGATGCTTTTTCATTTTCTGATAATTTCAAAGCAAATACGTCATTAAATCCATTTCAGAGTTTTTTCAGTTCGTTACAATTTCGAAATGTGAAATATGATATTGAAAAAGTAAGGAAAGCGTACCCTTTGATGGCTGATTATCTTGAAGTATCGGATTTGGAAAACAATAAGTTGAATTTCAAACGAGAAATTCAATTCAAAGATACGGTCTCTGCAAAACCAAACATTGTGGTAGTTATTTGTGAAAGTTTCAGTGCATATAAAAGCTCCATGTTTGGAAATAAACTGAATTCCACTCCTTATTTTAATGAATTATGTAATAATGGAGTTTTTTTTGAAAGGTGTTTCACTCCGGCAATCGGCACGGCCAGGGGCGTATGGGCTACCATTACCGGCATACCTGATGTTCAGCAACCCACAACATCCAGTAGAAATCCTTCAGCGGTAGACCAACACACTATCATGAATGATTTTACTGATTATGAAAAATTTTATTTTTTGGGAGGTAGTACAACATGGGCTAATATCAGGGGTTTGCTGAAAAATAATATCAGTGGTTTAAACATCTATGAACAGGAAAACTTCACATCAGACAGGGTGGATGTATGGGGAATAAGTGACAAGAATTTATTTCTGGAATCCAGTAAAATTTTAGCAAAGCAAAAAAGACCTTTTTTTGCAGTGATTCAAACTGCTGACAATCACAGGCCCTACACCATACCAAAAGAGGATATAAATGAATTTAAAAAAATAGATTATCCCATTGATACGCTTAAAAAATATGGTTTTGACGATGGAGGACAATTCAATGCGTTTCGTTATGCAGACTTTAGTTTCAGAAAATTCATAGAGGCTGCCAGAAAAGAATCTTATTTTAATAACACTATTTTTGTATTTGTTGGTGATCACGGTTTAAGAGGAAATGCCGGCAATATGTTCCCTGAAAGTTTTACAAAACAGGGCATTTTGGCCGAGCATGTACCCTTACTGTTTTATGCACCCGGGTTATTAAAAAAATCCCGTATTAAGAGTGTTTGCTCTCAAGTTGATATAATGCCCTCTGTTGCATCTTTGGCAGGGCATAGGTTTACCAATACGACTTTTGGTCGGAATCTATTTGATACCAGTTCTAAAAAAGAAAGATATGCGTTTATTGCAGATCCCGATTTAATGACAATCGGACTGGTTAGCAATAAATATTACTTTGTTCGGCAACTAAAAACACAAAAGAAGGAATTTGTTTCAGTTGAAAACAATGAACCTATACCTGTAAATTCAGCAATTGACAGCATCAAAAATAAGATGTCTGCTCTAACCGATGCCTGGTACGAAACAGCCAAATATATGTTGTTAAATAATAAAAAGACTCAATAAAGCAGTATCATTGCATTGTTGATTAATTAAATTATTTGTTGATGCTTATTAAATGGCGAGTATCTAAGACGATACAATGGATAGTGAGATTGTTTTTTATCTATCTGTTTATTTTTACCGCTTTCAGGGTGGCAACAGTGATTTGTTTTAAACCTCAAAATATCAGTATCTGGGAACTTCTTCCTTCATTCTGGCTTGGGTTAAAATATGATTTGCGTTGGATATCCATCATTTTGTTTCCAATATTGTTTCTTTCTTTTTTTAAAAGACTGTCTCCGTTTTATAATGATCGGTTAAAAAAAATATGGACATCCTATCTTGGAGTCATCACTTTATTGGTATTGTTTTTCTATGGCGCTGATTTTGGTCAGTTCGCATATATTAATGCAAGGTTAAATGCAGATGCTTTAATTTTTGCTGAAGATCCAAAAGAAAGTTTGCAAATGATATGGCAAAGTTATCCGATTGTATGGATCCTGTTGGCATTGGTCCTTGGTGTAGTCATGATAAACCGATTGTTTCAAAAATTACATTTTGTCATTGAAGACAACAACAGCAATATTCACAAGTTTACTTACAGAAAACGCTGGCATCTGTTATGCCTGTTATTTTTTTCCTGGTTTATTTATGGTTTTTTAACAGTTAAACCGCTTAATTTTTTAAGAGCGTTTCGATTGAATGAAGAATTTAAAAGTAATCTTGCATTGAATCCTTTGCAAAATTTCTATACAACATTAAGTTTCAGGGATCCTGATTTTAGTAATAATGCCAAACAATACTATAAAACAATAGCCGATTTTTTGAACATTGATATAGCAGAAAGAAGGCCATTTTATTATCAAAGAATCAATCACCCCGGAAGTAATGCATTGGAAAGTCAGCCCAATGTTGTTTTAGTTATTTGTGAAAGTTTCAGCATGTATAAAAGCAGCATGAGTGGCAATCCATTGAACAGTACACCTTATTTCAATGAACTTTGCAAACAAGGAATTTTCTTCAATCATTGTTTTTCACCAACTTTCGGAACTGCCAGGGGAGTTTTTGCAACAATAACAGGAATACCCGATGTACAACTAAGCAAATTCGCCACAAGAAACGAAGAATCTGTCAATCAAAGAACAATCATCAACGATTTTGAAGGGTATGAAAAATATTATTTTATTGGAGGAAGAAGTCAATTCAATAATTTCAGCGGGCTCATCAAAAATATCAGGGATGTTAATATTTATGAGGAGGGGAGTTATAAATCTCCTGTGATGAACGTATGGGGAATTAGCGATAAAAATTTATTTCTTGAAGCCAATCAGGTACTTTCAAAAAGACAGAAACCTTTCTTTGCTATTATTCAAACAGCCGACAATCACAGACCTTATGATATTCCTGAAGAAGACAGTGACTTTGTCAGAAGAAGCATAAACGAAGAAGATTTAAAGAAATACGGTTTTGAATCTGAAAAGGAGTTTAATGCATTTTCATACACTGATTATTGTTTCAAAAAATTCATAGACGCTGCAAAAAAAGAAAAATATTTCAACAATACTATTTTTGTTTTTGTTGGTGATCATGGAGTGGAAGGTAATGCAAGTGCCATGTATCCTGATGCATGGACAGAACAACGTTTAAGTGATGAGCATATACCAATGCTTTTTTATTCGCCCTCGATATTGGCTCCTCAACTCAGGCAGGAAACTGTATCACAAATAGATGTGTTGCCTACAATTGCAGGCATGATACAGCAACCCTGTTTAAATACAACACTTGGCCGTGATTTGCTGGATAAATCTAAAAAAACCAATGCGGCATTTATCATCTATCATGCACCAGGATGGATTGGAACGATTGGCGATGATTATTTTTACAGAAAAAATATTCGAATCAACAAGGAAGAGTTGGTCCCAATAAGAAAAAATATCCCCAATTTCAGTAAGAGACAAACAGACTCCATTAAAAACCATCTTTCAACTATCACCTCTGCAATGTATGAAACGGCCAGGTGGATGTTGTTGAATAATAAAAACAAATCAAATACCAGTCACTGATGATTGATCATTTAAGTCAAATTATCAACTTTTTCTGACAAACATGATAAGTCTTGGAGAAAATTGTTGATCATATTTTCCAAATTGGTAGTCACCATAAAAATCAACTATCTTAAGTTTATTGGCTTCAAAGATAGATTTGAAATCTTGTAGTGTATATTTTGCAACGTTTTCGGTGAATGAGTGATTTTTTTGAAGACGATTATCTTCAATAAGTATTTTCTTGTAAAAAAAACGATCGTCGTACCATTTTGTAATGGTATAATCAACTTGATCAATCACTTTTTTATCAAGATGAATCATATTGTTTTCTGTGTATTCAACATTCAGATAATCCATCACAAGTGTTCCGTTATGCTTGAGTGATTGTGCCATATTTCTTATGGCATTGTTATCTTCTCTTCTTGTTTTGAAGTATCCGAAACTGGTAAAAAAATTAAAGGCGTAGTCAAAATAATTTATCCAAAATGGAAGTCTCATGTCATGTTCAAAAAAATGAAGATTGGACTGACTGAAATGCAGGGCTTCCTTTATACTGGACGCACTTAAATCTATTCCAGTCACATCAAATCCCTTATTGGCCAATTGCAGAGCATGTCTGCCTTTTCCGCAGGCAATATCCAGCATGTAAGATTCAGGAGATGGGTTTAACTTCTCAATAAGTTTATTGATGAATTTTGCGGCTTCTGCTTCATCTCTTTCTTTGTAAAGTTGATGATAATATTCTGTATCAAACCAATCTTTAAACCAATTTTCTTCCATGTGGCGAAGTTACCTTTTTCAAAGAGAATTACAGTTGATTTATACCTTCTTCTTTATGAATTTTTGGTATAAAAAAACTGGAAAG
>CANFOP010000075.1 GCA_947448685.1 Chitinophagaceae bacterium
CTTACCTAATACTTTTAAACTCTCCTGACCAAAATTAATTTGATCTTCTTTTAACCCAATGAGTTCTGCCTGACGCATTCCAGTATTATAGAATAATTCAAATATCAGTCGTTCTGTTTTGCCAGACCAATCATCAGAAAATTCAACATAATCAAAAAGTACAGACATGTCTTTTTTATCTACAAATTCCGGAAGTCTTTTATTTTGCTTTGGCGAAACAACCGTATTCATAGGACTTGCATCGATATTGCCCTGTTTTAAATGATATTTAAAAAATGTTTTTAATGCAGATATTTTTCTGTTGATTGTTTTCGATGTGTTGCCATTTTCCTTTAACTCTGCCAGCCATGTTCTTATAATCACGGCTTTAATTTCCGGCAGTTTGCTTAATTCATATTTTTTTTCAAGAAAATAAAAAAATGTGCTTACATCGTTTTCATATGAAACGATGGTATGTTTTGAATATCTCTTCTGAAATTTGAGATAATCCAAAAAAGAAATGATGTATGGAGGATGATTTCTATCCATAAAAAAAACCGGTAACCAAAGTTAATGAATAACTAAGGTTGCCGGTCAAATATATTGGGAATCAGCAGATCTTTTTAATCTAATTTTCCTGCTGCCATTTGCTGCTTGTAAATTGCCTTCAATACTTCGGTACGACGTCTAACAGATGGCTTTGTAAAAGCTTGTCTGTCTCTTAACTGAAGCAATGTGCGGCTCTTTTCGAATTTTTTCTTGTACTTCTTAAGTGCCTTGTCAATGTTTTCGCAGTCTTTTGAGTCAATGATTAACATGTTAATATACCTCCTTTTGTGAAAAAATATCGTTGTTTAAAACGGGACGCGAAGATAGTGTTTTTTTTAATTAAAATAAAAATATGTCAATAAAATCCGAAATTTGAGCATGTTTACAGGAATAATTGAAGTCACTGGCACTATTACTGATATTTATAGATCAGGATCAAACTGTACTTTTTGGGTAAAATCTCCCTTAGGCGATCAAGTTAAAGTCGATCAAAGTATCAGTCACAATGGAGTTTGTCTTACTGTTGAAGAAATCAAGAATCAAATTCACAGAGTAACTGCCATTGAAGAAACTTTACAAAAAACAAACTTAGGCAGTTTATCTGTTGGAAACGTCATCAACTTGGAACGATGCATGATCATGAATGGAAGAGTTGATGGCCATATTGTTCAAGGGCACGTTGATACTACCGGAATTTGCAGATTGATTACCAACAAAAATGGAAGCTGGGAATACATCATTGATATTGACCCGGCTTTTGCAGGTTTGATTATTGAAAAAGGTTCCGTATCTCTAAATGGAATCAGTCTGACAACATTCAATGTAACAGAAAACAGTTTTACAGTTGCTATTATCCCCTATACTTATAATCACACGAATATACATCTGCTCAATCAAGGAGATAAGATAAATATTGAGTTTGATATGATTGGGAAATACGTTCAGCGGCTTCAGTCACTCCAAAAGGCTGTAAAATAATCTCCGTTAAAATATGACTGAATCAGCATTCATTTCTTGGATTAAAAATAACCTGTTACTGTTGATTATTTGGGGATTGGTTCAATGCTCCATCTTATATACTCATGGTATCAATTCAGCAGGAGAATCACTTCGTTTCATACAGGAAGCAAAACATCTGATGAATCATCAATCTTTTTCTACGCCTGTTTACTACATGTATCTCATTGAAATTTTGCTTGTTTTTATAAAGATAAAATTCTCCTTTTCATATCATTTCATCATTGTCATTCAATTGGTGTTAAATCTGACAGCCCTTTTTGCATTTAAAAAATTTGTTACCAGACTATACAGATCTCCTTTTATATCCTTGATAGCAACATTATTATTAACGCTTTGCTTACCCTATCAGTTTTTCAACAGTTATATATACACTGAATCTATTTTTTTTAGCCTCTCAATTATTTACAGTTGTTACTTGCTGAGTATACAGCAATTTACTTTAAGCAAAGTATCAAAGATTATTGCCTGCTTGATTATCCTTTGCATTACCAGACCTTCAGGAATTTTCTTTGCAGGTGCTACTTTCATTTGGTTTTTTTTTACAGTGGCACATTCTTATTCCAATGTAAAAAAGTTAATTATCCTTGCTTTAATCATCTTTATTTTTTTCTACATTATCAACAATATCATGGGGAGTGGCCAGGGTGTAAATGTTCTTACTCCATTTAAAGAAGAACACATAATTTGTGATGTACCTACTGTAATCAGACAATCTGATTTTAATAGAGGTGACGACAACTCAATACCAGGATTGGTCATTTATATACTTAAACACCCTGTTCAATTCATCAGACTTGGTTTTTTGAAAACTATCGCTTTTTTCGGATTAAACAGGCCTTATTTTTCTTTCATTCACAACCTTTTTACGGATGCATTTTTTTACAGCTTGTATGTATTGATCATTGGCGGAATAATCCAAAGAAAAAAAATAAGATTGCAGCACTTTGTTTATTATGTTTCACTCATCTTTATTTTTTGGATGTCAGTAGTATTTTCCTGTGATGAATGGAATAATAGATTTTTTCTTACGCTCACGCCATTTCTTATTTTAATGGCTATACCTTTCATTTCAAACAGATTGAAAATTAATGTAGATTAATTTAAATTTTTGTACCTGACATGGCTTTACCAATTGCCTCATTCATGATTCTTTCTGCATAAGGGCGTGAAGTATCGTTTAGTGCTTCTATTTTCTGTTGAATAAGATTTTTATCATTCATGGTGATAGCCAGTTGCAATGCTTGCATGGCATTTGCAGTGAGTAATAACTCCTCATTGGAAAGCGAATTTTTATTTTTTACCATAAATTTCTCAGTTGTATTCAACAGTTGCTCTCCTTCTGTCTTTGCTTCAGTTAAGGCCCTAAGCGCAATATCTTCTTTAGCATGCTCAATTGACTCCATCAACATTTTTTCTACCTGGTTGTCGGAAAGTCCATTTTGAGGCCTTACTTCTATTGATTGGCTTATCCCGCTTCTTAGCTCTTTTGCGGAAACTGTCAATATCCCATCCGCATTTATTAAAAATGACACTTCCACCTTTGGCAAACCGGCGGGCATACCCGGGATGCCGGATAAATTAAATTCAGCCAATTTCCTGTTGTCTTTCACCAAGTCTCTCTCTCCCTGAAAAACACTGATTCGCATGCCCGATTGTCCGTCTATTTGAGTGGTATATTGACGAGATGCCTTGGAAGGAATTTTTGAATTTCTGGGTATTAAAACATCCATCAATCCCCCGGCAGTTTCTATCCCAAGGCTCAATGGAGTAATATCTAACAACAAAGTTTCTTTATTGTTTCCGGATAAAATATCTGCCTGAATAGCTGCCCCCAATGCTACTACTTCATCCGGATTGACCGAGTCATTTATATCGGTTTGAAAAAAATCACTGACCATTTTTGTTACAAGCGGCACACGGGTACTTCCTCCTACCATAACTACAGTATCAATCTGTGATCTATTGAGTCCTGCATCTTTTAGTACATTTTTACAGCAATCAATAGTTTTATCAATCAAAGGAATTATAATAGACTCGAAATTATCTTTTGAAATCAATAATGAAATCCCTTCAACCACATCTTCATATATTTCGGATTTGGACAATATTTTTTTTGCTTGCTCGGCTTTTATTCTAAGTGTTTGCGTCAAAGATTTATTCTTTATTAACTCATCTTTTGGAATTCCATTTTTGTTCAACCAATAATCAATGATAACTTGATCAAAATCATCTCCTCCCAAATAGGTATCTCCGTTCGTAGACAATACTTCAAAAATGCCATCAACAATTCTCAATATTGAAATATCAAAAGTACCTCCCCCAAGATCATATACTGCAATTACTTTTTCATTTGTATCATTCAGTTTTTGTAATCCTAATCCATACGCGAGGCTTGCGGCAGTTGGTTCATTAATGATTCTTAAAACATCCAAACCTGCAAGTTTTCCGGCATCTCTGGTAGCTTGTCTTTGAGCATCATTAAAATAGGCAGGCACTGTAATTACCGCTTTGTTGACAGGCGTTTTTAAAATATGTTCAGCACGTGTTTTAAGTTCTTTTAAAATAAGTGACGACAAATCAATCGGTGAATAAAACTTATCGCCGATTTGTACTTTGACCATGCTGTCTGTATTGTCATCAATTATTCTATATGAAAAAAAAGATTGATTGTTTTTTACGTCCTGGTAACTTTTCCCCATCAGTCTTTTTGCAGAAAAAATAGTTCTGTCTGGTGCAATTTCAAGAAATGATTTTGCAGCTTCACCAACTTTGGGATTTTCAAATTCATCAAAATACACCACAGATGGGACCATTGAACTTGCGTCAAATTCTTTCAATACAATCGGTTGTTTGGTATCTGGGTGCATGATGGCCACCAGACTATTTGTAGTTCCCAAATCAATACCTACTATGATTTCTTCTTTTTGTAAACTTCCTGTTGAAAGATTTATACCAATTTTAGCCATTTTGCAAATATTAAGAAATGTAAAGTTAAAAATAAAAATGGCTGCCTTGGTCAGGACAGCCATCTATTGATTTACTATAAAAGAAATTTTATCTCATCAAATACATCTTTCCATACCCTTTGTTGAAATATTGGTCGGTTGCATCATCTTCAGATGTAAATTTATCAAGTTTCTTACCATTCAAATTTGTCAATACCCTATAAATATACACGCCATTGGCAAGTTTCTGGCCATACATATCTGTTCCATCCCATTTATATTCTGTGATATTTCTGCCAATATGAATGGGCCCCAGTTCATTTTTGGTGATTTCTCTAACTACTTTTCCTGTTACTGTCATAATTTGAATTCTCATATTTTGTGGCACTTCCGAACCTGTAACAGTAAATACGAAAGCGGTAGAAGAAGTGAATGGATTAGGGTAATTAAGCATGTTTGAAATCATCGGCTTGTTGATAACGGTAAAGGATATGCGATACTCTGATGCTCCGGCAGTATTGCCAACTGAATCTCTTCCCGTAACAATCAGTTCGTATTCACCATCCTGGCTTAAGCGAGGATAAAAATCTACTCCGGCAGTATTGTCTCCTGTTGATAGATTTGCAGGTATAAATACCATTTGATCTCCATAACTATACTCATGTAAAGACTGGTCAGGATACCTTAGTTGTATTTTAATAAAGGAAGTATCATTCAGTGACATGAATCGATTTTCATCTTTTAATTTAACCTGTATGTGAGGTTTTGCTGCAACTATATCCCTGTTAAGTATATGAACTCCATCGAATGTTACATCTAATAGCGGATTATAATTGTCTTTGGTAACAAAGAAATCCTTGTAAAGTATGTTATTGAAATGAGTTTGTTCAACCTGATCATTATCAGGATTAAATTCTATAAACAGATTATTGTTGCCAACAAGCTTTCTCGTGTCTATCTGATAATTGACCATCATTGTATCGCCGGATGAAATCACTTTTCTTTCAGGAATATCTATTGGATGTGCTATATTGTCCTGATCAGTCAGAATCATCTTGACCTTCATCATTTTTTCAAAATCTGTTTCACTCACATTTTTAAAAGCAAGTGAGAAATTCAAAGGCTCACCTTGTTCCAGTTTATCTTTCAAAGAAAATTGCAAAGCAGGTGCAACAGCACCTTCCGGACGAGGAGTAGCATTTATTCTGAAATAGTTCAACTGATATGGCGTTAGATTTATATCATCTTTATTGGGCATTTCAAGTCTTATATAAGGGTATACTGAAGCATCCACAAAATCCAGACTGGTATCTCTTGATGGATCAACGGTGGTCAGCAAATCAACAGTGCCATTAGATTGAATACCCCAAACATTTACTTTAACAGTATCCAAAGTAGTGTCAGCATCAACGCTGTTTCCATTCCAATGCAAGGAAGACCAGGAAACAGCAGGACCAAATGTGGGAGATTCAATTACTCCATCTGAATTTATTGCATCTAATACGAAGGTCCGGTCAATATAGGATGAATCTTCAGGACCTACAATTTGAGTGGATGGAAAATCAGGATTGCCTTTCTTAAAGAAATACAAGAATGGTAAATTTTTATAAAAGCTGTCAATTTGATAAAATCCTAATGAAACTAATTTATGATACAGCGAATTTCCTGAACCCAATACAGCCGTATCGGCTTTCCATTGGTCTATAAAAGTAGTATTGGTAGTTTGACGACCAAGATTGGTTATGGCCACATACATTCCATCTGGAATGATGTCAATGAAATCCATTGCATTTCTTCTCTGGTCAAAATCACTGTAGTTGAATTCAAAGAATGCTCTGGAAGCATCATAAGGTGTTGCATCATTCTGGCATACATGCAAACTTCCATATAATCCATTCACATCATTTACATTACTGTTTCTCCAAGGTAAAAGTGTTGCGGTATCAAATACATAAAATTGTAAATTGTTGTAGCCATTGGGATCTCCATAATCAACGCAGCCGTAATACTCTATTTGATTGAAATCCAAATTCACATTTATCTGATCAAAATTATAGTAAGGATACAATCCAGTTCGAATTGTAAGGTTTCTGGGCTCTCTTTTATACTGGTAGGTTCTGTCTTGATTTAATGTTACATTATTGAGTGGAGATTGAAGTTTTTGATAATAATGTGACTGATTATATCCTAAAGAACTTCCTTGCAAATAGATGAAGGAAGAACTGTTCCAAATATATGGAGAGTCGTTTTCTGGAACAATGGCCACTCTCCAATAGTAAACAGTATTGTCTTGAAAACTGAGGTTGATATCGTTTGAATTGAATTCAATCATTCCTCCAATCCCAAACTTATTGGCGGTTTTTTTCAATGAAGAATTGAATAATGCAGTAGTGTCAACCTCTATCACATATTGATTTTCTCCATTTAAAGGATTGGCTGTACTTGCATAATATGAAATATTTTGTCTGTTTACAATGCAAAAATTCTGAGGATAAACCGGGCGAATGGCATTTTCAAAAATATAGAACTCTTTAGTTACAGAATTATTGATTTCAGACATTTCTGCAATACGAGCAGATTCATCGATTGATATGATTATTTTATTAAGCCCTTTATCTGTAACCGGATTGATCAAAATATGTAAAGAGAAAGAATCTGAATTCTTAATCGCAGGAATCATTTCATTGTACAAAATAACAATGGAGTCATTCGGGAGTTGTCGTTTTACCAATACCTTTATAGAGTCTCCCACCGCTTTCCCAATGTTCAACATTTGAATTTTGATATTAAATGAACTGTCTGCCACAGAAATGATGTTGGGAGTGATTTTTACAAGTCTGTCTTCTACAACAAAATCAGGTTTGGAGAAACTGTTGATTTTAATTGCCGGATCTCCATGAAGATTTATTTCCTCCAAATGAATTCTTGTAAAGAAATCCAACGAAGAATCAGATCCTCCTAGAATCCCCATTACACTATCAAGCTGATTTCCGATTGAATTACCATACATGTCTTTGGAAATTGCTTTATACAATTCTGTATTGAATAAATTCAGAAAAGGCGGAATGCCAAAATGAGTATCTGCCAAAAATCCAATACTACCTTTACTATTGGCCAATACATATTTTTCAGATAAAGTTAAATTTCCATTGAAGCGGAGTTGATCAAAAATATAAAAGTTTCCCGCACTGCAACCGCTAACATTGAAGAAGGGGTATTTTCCCTGATTGTTATATATTTCAGGGTTGCTCAGATTAAATTCAAAAGTATTGGCAGAGGAATGTCCGAAATAATCTACAAAGGCAAGGCCATTATTAAAAAGTTCTGTAATTCTGCTACCATTGGCTTGTTGTATGGCGGCTGTTGAATTTTTTGTAAATGTTTCCACATGTGCACCCAACGATGTATCTTCTGCAATAGTTTTGTATGAATTCATATAGTACCTGAACTCGTTGTTTTCGCTGCTATCCTTTCCTCCCACAACGTGAATGAAATTTTTCATCCACCCCTTATCAGCATTACCGTTGGTAAATTGCTGAGCGCGTTCATATTCAACTACTTTATTCAAATAATTATTAACCTCAGCCGGAGATACTGCACCCAATCTTCCAACAGGTATCAATGGTTTGCTGAGTCCGGGTAAAGATGCCAATAAGTTGTCGGATGCAGGCCAACCGAAAGTTGGAACAAGATTCAATTTATCAACAAGGGGATTTGACTGGTTGTTGATCTGGTCTATGTAAGTAAGGCCTCTCCCAATTATAAACAAATAAGTAGGCTTAACAGTGAACACGTTATAAGCATATCGAACAAAATCCCTGATGGCCCCTGGATGATTTTTTATTCCAAATCCGAATTGATCGGTCAACTCATCTATGTCATATACTTTTGCATTAAGGCTTCCTCCTGCAATTGAACTTCTGTATTGACGATATAAGTCAACATAATTATTACCATTGCCATCATCAAACAAAGCGGAATTACTTACAATAAGGTATTTCCCCTGGTTGGGAGTCTGATTAATTTTCAAAAAAGATCTTCTGGTAAAAGATTCTTCAGATATAATCAAAGCATTCTCCTGATTCATTAACCGAAATTTCCTTTCAACTGTTGAGGATGGCAGCAAAAACTTAACTTTTCCCGGAGTTGAAAATATTTCACCAATATATCTGTTATTGCCTGTTTCATCGTATAAAACCGGTTGTGTACTTCCATAATTGAAGTTGTCTATTTCTAAATAATTGCCAGTAGCCGAGGGCTGCAAAGTGAAATAAAAATTTTCTTCATTGTTAAAATTGAAAGAAGACGGGTAAGTAATTCCAATGGAACTCACAACAATACGGTCAAATGAATTGGAAGCGTTGTTGATGACCGATACAGGCAAATCTGTTGTATTTTGAAGCAAAGTCATTGGCAAATTTCCAATCAAAGATTTTTTGTACTCGAAATTATGCATACTGATAGGGCTGCTGTATCTATTATCAGTGATTTCGTTATCAAAGAGTTTGATGCTGACAGTTCTGTCATTGGCCGCAGTTCCGGCCATATTGATTCTGAATGAAAAACTGTTGACAGGGCCATCGGTGTAAATATTTAAACCTGAAAAATTACACAATAAATTACAACATGGTTCAATGGGATCACTAGACCATCCCTCTCCCTGATCATAAGAGGAGGAATAAACATATTCACCTACTGGTTTAGCCTCTCCTCTGTTGATTTGATTTTTATAAAAGTAATCTACGCTTCTTATGAAGTAAGCATCAGGAGTTCTGTTTATTGGAGCCAAATTACCGGTTGTTGTATATCTTAAATTTGTACCAACGGAATTTACTGTCAGAAAATAAGAGGAAGAATCATTTTCCAAACTATACTTATCTGCCAATTGAAAATCTGCATTTCGATATAACTGTTTA
>CANFOP010000076.1 GCA_947448685.1 Chitinophagaceae bacterium
ATCCCCTTTTTTTGCGCCGTTATTTTTTAGCACATTGGCAAATTGACACACTTTAAAATGAAGTTCTTTGTATGTTAAAGTAATGCTTGCCTTTGCAGAATCATTGGGCTCCCATATAATGGCAGGAGAGTCCGGTTGAGTCTCAACCCACCTGTCCAAACAGTTTTCAGTAATGTTCAAAACGGCTCCTTTAAACCATTCCACTTTTGGTTCTTTGAAGTTCCAATGCAAAACATCATCCCATTGTTTATGCCATTTAAAATGATTCGCTATTTCAGCCCAGAATTCGGAAGGCGCTTTGATGCTTTTATGGTAAGCTTGCCGGTATTCTTCCAGGGATTTAATCTGATATGGATAAGACATTTGTTGTTTATTATTATCTACAAAGTAAAGAAATAAACATAATTAACAAGCGCTTTTATCATTCTACTGATAAAGCAATTCAAGTATTTTGCTTCTCAATTGCAATGTTTTAAAAACACCGTTATCATTTGGATGTATACGATTACTCAGAAAAACAAAAATCAGGTCACTTTCAGGATCAGCCCATACGCAAGTACCCGTAAATCCTAAATGCCCATAGGTAAACGAAGAACAAGACTTAGCGGGATATGGATCTGATCTTTTTTCATTATCTATTTCAGGTTTATCAAAACCCAAACCCCTTCTGCTTTTAAGGCTTTGATATCCCGTGAAAAGTTCAATAGTTTCATCTTTCAAAAATAGTTTGCCTTGCCAGTAACCGCCATTCAGCAACATTTTCATTATGGCCACAATATCTTTTGTATTGGAAAACAATCCTGCATGTCCTGCAACTCCTCCCATAATGGCGGCTTCCTGATCATGAACAAACCCCTGTAATTCTTGATGTCTGAAAGTTGTTTCCAATGTAGAGGGAACAATGTTTTTTTTAGCTATGCTTTTTAGCGGAAGATAACCAATGGTGCTCAGTCCCATGGGTTTATAAAATGATTCATCAACATATTTATTCAATTCCATTCCACTGATTTGCTCTACTACTTTTCCTAAAAATATAAAATCAAGATCACTGTAAACATATTTTTTGTCGGCACTCAATTCACTATTTAATATTCTTTTATAAAAACTATCTACATATTGATTGCGGATAAACATTTTTTTTGCCACTTCTGTAAATGCATCATTCTTTTTTGTGCGAGCATAATATTTTTTCAGGGGTTTTTGATTTTTGTCAAGTGTTTCTTTATAATAGGGTATAAAAGGACTCAGTCCAGCCTGATGCAGAAGTAAGTCTTTGATTATAATATTTTCTTTGTTTGTGCCCTTTACCATAGGCAAGTACTCTCCAAGTTTTTTATTCAAATCCAGTTTTCCCTCGTCATACAATTTCATTAAACATAATGTGGTAGAAAGAATTTTCGTCAGAGATGCCAGATCATAAACAGAGTTGTTTGTCACTGATACTTTCTTGTTGTAAGAATACCAACCGTAATTTTTCTGAATCAGCGTATCTTCATTTTTTATCGCTAAAACAGCGCAACCGGGTATGGCTTTTTTGTTGATAGCGTCATTAATTATTGAATCTACTTCAACTAAAAAGTTCTTTTTGGGTACTCTATTTACAATTGACTCTTTATCCTCATTCATATGTAATCCAAATCCCGATTTATAATTATCACAAACAGAAACAGGAAGTGTTCCTTTATAAGGAATATCACCCATCAGCATTTTAATGGCTGTTTTGTGTGTAATACTGTCATCTTCATAGCATACTGCCAAATTTTCCACATTACACCAATTTTTGGCAGCATAGGCATTTCCAAATAAAAAAATAATTGCGCGCGCTTTTAATCTTATGCTATCGATAATTTTTTTTGTATCATCATTTATCCCAAAATTATTTGCAGGCAGTCTGTTTATTCTATGGATTCCAATAACAATATGTCCATACTGAAGTGTAATTTCATTTATTATATGAGCAATAGAGTCGCTCCACTTTGTAGAATAATCAAACAAAAAAACAGGGGCATCATAATTCGATTTCATTTTTCTTGCAAATACGTTTTCATCTTTAATTCCAATTCCTATATAGGCTACTTTATTATTGTTTTTCTTTAGAGGAAAAAAAGACTTATCGTTGTTGCTAAGTAAGGTGATGGCATTTTTTGCAACTATTTTTTTTATTCTAAAGGCATCTTTATTTAAATCGGTCGTTAAATTTGATACATCAACAGAATCATTTTGGCTAATCACATAATTATATTTCGCCGTCAATATTTTTTTACATTTTGATTCAATATCACTCCATGACAATCTGTTTTGATTGATAGCTAGTTTTATTTTTTCTATAGCAACAGGTATACTGTCTGGCAGACAAAGAAGATCATTACCTGCAATCAAAGCCTCAACTGAGGCCTCACCATTGGAATAAAATTTCTTGACTCCCTGCATTTCAAGGCCATCAGTGATAACAATTCCTTTGAATTTTAATGTAGACTTCAATAGTTCTTTGATGTTTTTTTCTGATAAAGAAGTGGGTCGATTGATACGATTGTCAATAGAAGGAATTGATAAATGACCCACCATCACACTGCTTACGCCTTTGTCAAAAATATTTTTAAAGGGATACAATTCCAAAGAGTCCAGTTGCTCAATGGATTTGTTGATCACAGGAAGGTCCAAATGCGAATCAACAGATACATCGCCGTGTCCGGGAAAATGCTTCGCACAAGCCATTACGCCATTATCCTGCAATCCTTTCATATACATGGTCCCAAACTTTGCTACCTTGTATTTATTTTCTCCAAAACTTCTGTCATTGATAACCGGATTTAAAGGGTTGTTGTTGATATCCATTACAGGAGCATAGTTCATTTGTATGCCTATTCTCTTGCACTGGTTCGCAACAACTCTTCCGTATTCATACATTATGGAGGGATTGTTTACAGCACCAAGCATCATTTGTCTTGGCAATGAAATAACGCTGTCGGGTATGCGCATTCCAACACCCCATTCGCCGTCAATGGAAATGAGTAAGGGTGTTTTTGCCAACTTTTTAAGTCTGTTCAAATTTTCAGCCTGAAATACCGGATTACCCTGAAAAACGCAAATGCCTCCGATATTATATTTTTTAACAAAGTCCGCAGTTTGATCGAATAATGAGGTAATCATTCGTGTTTTACTGTCAATGGAAGACAAACGTGCCACCATCAATTGACCGATTTTTTCATCATCGGATAAAGATTTATATACGCTGTCTGCCCAATTTGCAGCAGATTTATCTGGAAATGACTGCGCAATACAAAGGCTGCTTAAAAAACTCGAAATGGCAAGTAAAAACACTCTCATAAATCTTACAAATAATAGTGAAAAGGATTAGTTATTTTTGCAGTACAAATTACAAGGATTTTGACAGATATCATACAATTATTACCTGATAACATCGCCAACCAAATTGCTGCTGGAGAAGTCATACAAAGACCAGGCAGTGCCGTTAAAGAATTGCTGGAAAATGCTGTGGATGCCGGTGCAGATGAAATAAAACTGATTATTAATGACGCCGGTAAGTCGTTGGTGCAAGTGATAGACAATGGAAGAGGTATGAGTTCAACGGATGCGAGAATGGCTTTTGAACGTCATGCAACTTCAAAAATCAGAAATATTGATGATTTATTTAAGATAAAAACAATGGGCTTCAGGGGTGAGGCGCTGGCAAGTATCGCCGCCGTAGCTCAGGTTGAACTTAAAACCAAAAGAGAAGAAGATGAATCAGGAACATATATTGAAATTGAGAATAGTAAGGTTGTCATACAGGAACCTATCGCAGCAAACAAGGGTACCAGCATTGCTATGAAGAATTTATTTTTCAATGTACCAGCAAGAAGAAATTTTTTAAAAAGCAACACAGCGGAATTAAGACATATTGTAGAGGAATTTACGCGAGTTGCTATGGCTTTTCCTGATATTTTCTTTTCACTCCAATCAAATGGCCAGGAAGTTTTTCATTTAGAAAAAGGAAGCCTTAAACAGCGAATTGTTCAGATTTTAGGAAATAATTACAATGCAAAACTGGTAAGCGTTCAGGAGCAAACAGACTACTTGAATATTATGGGTTTTGTTGGGAAACCCGAAACAGCAAAAAAAACAAGGGGAGATCAATACATATTTGTAAATAATCGATTCATTAAAAGTGCATACTTGAATCATGCCATCATGAATGCCTTCTCTGATTTAATTTCTAAAGACAGTTATCCAATGTACGCATTGTTTATTGATTTAGACCCTGCTCAGTTGGACATCAATGTTCATCCAACAAAACAAGAAATTAAATTTGAAGACGATAAAATAGTTTATGCTTTTGTTCAGGCGGCGGTAAAGCATGCATTGGCACAATTCAGTATAACACCTACACTGGATTTTGACCTTGATCCAACCATAGAAAGATTAGATGCGGTTAGTAAGCCTGTGAGTGCTGAACAGAAATCTTCTACGACATCCTCTTCATTATACCAGGCGTTTTCTCAAAAAAATCAGGCACATTTAATTGAAAGGGATAGCAACTTACAACATTGGAAAGATTTTTATGAAAGTCCGAATAAACCTCAACAACAAGGTGGATCAGGTCATGATAAGCAAATATTGCATCAACCGGCTGATACACTCTTCCCATTATTGCAGTTACATCAAACCTATATCGTTAAACAACGTTCAAATGGTTTTGTGCTGATTCATCAGCAAAATGCGCACGAACGAATTTTATATGAAAAATATGCGCATGCTGTTGCCGGCAAACCAATTGCAACTCAGCAAAGTCTTTTCCCAACTACATTAGAGTTATCGGCAACCGATGCGGTATTATTAAGTGAGTTGTTGTCTGACATGAAAGAGTTAGGATACCAGCTTGAACATTTTGGTCAGCATACTTTTGTTATTCAAGGAACACCTGCAGATGTAGATACTGGCAATGAAAAGGCAGCAATTGAAAAAATGCTGGAACAGTACAAGCATTTCAGCAGTGAAATAAAGTTTTCAAAAAGAGAAAAATTACTCAGATCCATGGCTGCTCAGCATGCAATAAAGCCGGGTGCCTCATTAACTCAAAAGGAAATGCAGAACATAGCGGATGAATTATTTTTGTGCGAAACACCCAATTCAACGCCAGGCGGGAAACCGACATTTATGAATTTTGACAAGAGTGAAATGGATAAAATGTTTGGCAGATAATCAAACAAAAACTTCGCCAAGAATAGAATATTGACAACCAAATAAAATTAAACAAACAGTGCGGTTGGTTTACCCACCATTTGTATAATTACTTCTCTTATTCCATTTGCATCAATACCAATCTCATCGTATAACTGCTTGGGTGTACCATGTTCTACGAGCCTATCGGGAATACCCATGATTTTGACATCTGCTTTGTATCCGTTTGCATTCATGAATTCTAAAACAGCTGAACCAAATCCGCCCACAACAGTTCCATCTTCGACTGTAATAATCTTATTGTAATTAGCAAACACTTCATGCAGCATTTCTTCATCCAATGGTTTTGCAAATCTCATATCATAATGAGCAGGATTAATGCCTTCATGCTTTACATCTCTGATTGCTTCTGCTGCAAAATTTCCGGGATGACCAAATGAAAGAATCGCAATATCTTTTCCGTCTTTTAGTTTTCTGCCTTTTCCGATTGCAATTTCTTCCATGGGGGTTTTCCAGTCAATCATTACACCCTCTCCTCTCGGATATCGAATAACGAAAGGTAATTCATTGCTGTCCAATTGAGCTGTGTACATTAAATTTCTCAATTCAGACTCATTCATTGGAGCACTCACAATGATATTGGGAACACATCTCATGTATGCTATATCGTAACATCCATGATGAGTTGGACCATCATCACCCACTAATCCGGCTCTGTCCAAACAGAATATAACAGGCAATTTTTGAATAGCAGCATCATGTATCACCATGTCGTAAGCTCTTTGCATGAAGGAAGAGTAGATGTTACAAAATACTTTCAAGCCTTGTGTTGCCATACCTGTACTTAATGTGACCGCATGTTGTTCACAAATACCCACATCAAAAGCACGGTCAGGCATTTGTTCCATCATATATTTCAATGAACATCCGCTCGGCATGGCAGGAGTAACACCCATGATTTTTGGGTTTTTTTCTGCTAATTCAATAATTGTAAGACCAAAAACATCTTGATATTTCGGAGGTTGAGGTTTATCAAAAGTCTTTTTTAGAATTTCGCCTGTTACCTTGTCAAACAAACCCGGCGCATGCCATTTAGTTTGATCTTTTTCAGCCAATTCGTATCCTTTACCTTTTACTGTTTTGATATGCAATAATTTTGGACCGGGGATATCTTTTAAATCACTTAAAGTGTCAATAAGTTTATTGATATTATGTCCGTCGATTGGACCAAAATAGCGCAACTGTAATGCTTCAAATAAATTGCTGCTTTTGCTGACAATGCCTTTCAGACTTGCTTCCAATTTACTTGCCATATCTCTGCTGAAATTTTTTCCAACAGGTAACTTTCCGAGCAAATTCCAAACATTATCTCTCAAATCATTATAGGTATGAGAAGTGGTAATATCTGTCAAATATTCTTTCAACGCACCTACATTGGGGTCGATGCTCATACAATTATCATTCAGTATAATAAGCACATTGCTTTTTTCAATCCCCGCATGGTTCATCGCTTCGAATGCAAGTCCGGCTGTCATGGCCCCGTCGCCTATTATTGCTATATGTTGTCTGTCTTTTTCCCCTTTGTAATGAGAAGCCATCGCCATTCCCAATGCTGCAGAAATGGAAGTAGAAGAATGGCCTACGCCAAAAGTATCATACTCACTTTCACTTCTTTTTGGAAAACCACTAAGTCCTTTATATTTTCTGTTGGTAGGGAAATTATCTCTTCTTCCTGTGAGGATTTTGTGACCATAAGCCTGATGTCCTACATCCCAAACCAATTGATCATAAGGGGTATTAAAAACGTAATGCAATGCAACTGTAAGCTCCACAACACCCAGGCTGGCACCGAAATGTCCACCATAGACACTTACTACATCAATGATATACTGCCTCAATTCATTGCATACAGTTTGCATTTGATCCTTGTCTAACTTTTTCAGATCAGCAGGACTGTCTATGTTTTTTAATAATTTACCGGGGTTGATATCCATCCATTTGGCTTTTGGTAGTCTAAAATTAGCGATTTATTGCCTTAATATAATTATAACATAATCAATATTAAATATGTTCAAATGTAGTGTAAAATAACTCAAATGATGTTTAAAAACATGATTGAGATGCATTTTGTACTCACACTTATATCACCACATTAATCATCTTGCCTTTTACAAAAATGATTTTCTTGGGAGTTTTTCCTTCCAGCCATTTTTGCACCACATCATTTGAAAGAACAATTTGTTCAACTTCAGGATGATTTGCATCCAGGGAAATAGAAATAGTTGTTCTCATTTTTCCATTGATTGAAATGGGATATTCTTTATCTGTTTCCAATAAATATTTTTCTTCAAATGCTGGGAATGTTGCATTTAATATGCTTCCCTCATTTCCCAGTTGACTCCACAATTCTTCTGCTATATGAGGTGCATAAGGAGCAAGTAAAATGATTAGTTTGTCAAGAATTTCTTTTTTATGACAATTGATTTCACTGAGTTCATTTACACATACCATAAAAGTGCTAACGGCAGTATTAAAAGAGAAATTCTCCGTATCTGCTTCGATTTTCCTGATTGTTTTATGTAGGATTTTAAATTCCTGGTCATTTGCTTTTTCTTCATTCCAAATTTTTCCATTCGTATCACTGAAAAACATTCGCCATAATTTTCTTAAGAAACGATGAACTCCTTCAATCCCTTTGGTATCCCAGGGTTTACTTTGTTCGATCGGTCCAAGAAACATCTCATACATGCGAAACGTGTCTGCGCCATATTTGTCTACCAAATCATCCGGGTTAACGGTGTTGAATTTTGATTTAGACATTTTTTCAACTTCTGTTCCACATATATATTTTCCATCTTCCAAAATAAAATCAGCATTGGCAAAATCAGGCTTCCAGTTTTTAAAAGCATTTACATCCATTTCTATGCCATCTACAAAATTTACATCTACGTGTATCGCATCAGTCATGTATTGATTTTTGATTCCAAAAGACACAAACTGATTGGTGCCTTTTACTCTGTATGCAAATCTGCTGCTTCCTTGAATCATTCCCTGATTTACCAATTTTTTAAACGGCTCATCAAAACCAATTAATCCAAGGTCATACAATACTTTTGTCCACATCCTGCTATACAACAAATGTCCTACAGCATGTTCAGTTCCACCTATATAAACATCTACCTGTCCCCAATAATCACTTATTTTTTTATCGCAAAAACTGTTATTGTTTTTGGGATCCATATATCTTAAGAAATACCAGGAAGAACCGGCAAAACCCGGCATGGTAGAAGTTTCGAGTTTTTTATTGGTCCAGCTTGCAATATTAGCCAAGGGCCCCTCTCCTTCAGGGCCGGGTCCATACGTTTCAACATGCGGCAATTCAAGCGGAAGCTGAGATTCATCCAATGGAATTGCAGTGCCATTTTCCCATTTTACTGGAAATGGTTCTCCCCAATAACGTTGTCGACTAAAGCCCGCATCGCGCATTTTAAAATTTGTTTTTCTTCTTCCAATTCCTTTCTCTTCTATTTTCTCAATCACTACTTTAATGGCATCCGCCATCTTTAATCCCGAAAGAAAATCAGCATCAGACAATACTGCCTCTTTGGTAGGATTCGCTTCATTACCATTGAAATTTTCTCCTATGATATTGGTAATTGGGATATGAAAGTGTTTCGCAAAAGAGAAGTCACGCTGATCGCCGCAAGGCACTGCCATGATGGCTCCGGTCCCATAACCTGCCAACACATATTCAGCAATCCAAATCGGAATTTGCTTTCCATTGAATGGATTGATTGCGAATGCCCCTGTAAAACAACCTGTTATTTGCTTTACTTCTGAAATACGCTCTCTGTCACTTCTGCTTTTTACATAATGCAAATATTCGTTTATGCTTGACCGTTGTTCTTCAGCGGTAATTTTTTGAACCAGTTCATGTTCAGGTGCAAGCACTAAAAAGTCTACCCCGAATATTGTATCAGGTCTAGTAGTATATACTTTTATTTTTTCTTCTGAATTAATGATATCAAAATCCAGCTCTGCCCCTTCACTTTTTCCTATCCAGTTGCGCTGCATTTCTTTCATCGAGTCACTGAATTCTACATTGTTCAGTCCCTCCAGCAGTCTGTTAGCATAATCAGTGATTCGCAAGTACCATTGACGCATTTTCTTTTTTACAACTGGATGACCACCACGCTCACTAACACCATTTA